>CBDUIU010000268.1:0-6116 GCA_965367335.1 uncultured Saprospiraceae bacterium | reverse complement strand
AGGTAGTCCGTGGGTTCCATAGCTAATCCCGTGATCTGGAATATCTGATTATCGTTTGCACTTGGTTCCATATCGAAGCATACATTGGCTAAGCTGCCGTAGGTAAAGGCAGAGTCGCAAGCATAATAAAGGTCTATGACAAACCCGGCTCCGGCACTAAGGCGATCAAAGCGCAACTCTAGGTCCGGACTAGCCTGGTTGTTAAAGGTGTACCAAACATCACCGTATTCTCCGGCATTATGACATTCCGAAGTAAAGCCTTGCTGATTAGCAAACATAGTTGTACCATTGATTAGTCCCTCCCTATTATCTGCTGCGGCAGCACTCACTGGATTCACTTGAACTGCATCAACGCAGGCATCGTTTGAAGGCGCCTGGGGTCTGGCTGCTTCTACTAAGTTAAAAAACCCACTACCTTCAGCGACATTGTTGAATCCACCCAAGCGTAAAAGATAGCTTGAATCTTTTTCTACATCAAATATTAAAGATGAGGTAAAATCACTGCAACCGGCCCCATCATCGTTACAAGCTATCAGCTCGCTATCTGTCAGGGAACAATTGGATCGATGTATATAAACAGCCAGCCGTGTATCAAAACCTGTCAGATCACAGGTCGACCACTGTAACGTCTTCGTTTCAGTGGCCAGGTAAGAATACCAGATATCTTGGTTGACGACATCATTACCAAAGGCAAAACAGCTGGCATCCGCGTGTTCGGGGCCATCTGTGCTGGCATTAGTAGTGTTAAAGGATTGATTCTGCCCTAGATTAATGGAGGTGGCATTCGCACAATTGTCATTTGCTGGGGGTGGCGTAACAGAAATTAAATCAAATGAACCCGTACCGGAAGAGATTTCATTACCGGCACCATACCCCCCTAGCCGAAGCAGGTAAGTTTTATCTTTTTCTACCCAAAATTTCACAATAGAGGTAAAATGATCACAATTTTGGGAGCCATCTTCATTACAGGCGATCAGATCATCCTCCGTCGGCATACAACCCAAGGCTGATTGATAGACCACCAAACGTGTATCAAAGTCGGCACTGTTACAAGTACTCCATTCTAGGTAAGCATCAGCAACTGCATTGTATGCATACCAAATATCGTTGTGAACGGTGGATGTACCGGAATCAAAACAGGTAGGATGTTGTGGGCCGGAAGTAGTGGCCGCGTCGGTTGTAAATGCCATATCTGTAACTAAGCCAAGGCTCATGGCTTGGTCACATTCGTCATTTACAATGCCTTGTCCTGAGGAGTTATTTACTAATAGACCCCATAAGGTCAAGACTAAGAGGGTATTCTTTATCATAAAAAAGAAGGATATATTTTCTCTTTAATATGACAAAAAATAGGCCGTTTTACTCTTCGGAAATCTTCAACTCAATGATCTTGGCATTTTTGGTCAGGATATAAGTTCGAAAGACGTTATTAGCCGTCTTGAGCTCTCCTACTACATATTGTTCCTCACCAGACCCTGAGCTTCCGCGATGTTTCTCCTGATAAGCTTTACAAGGATAGGCTGCGAAAAAAATAGTCATGCGCTCAACCGCCTCTTCTTTGAAATAAATATCTCCTTCCTCCAGTAAATCCAACGACACTTCTTCGGCTAAATAATTTGCCAAAACATCGACATTCCCTTCCGCAAGTCCTGCACCAATGGCACTTCTGATGTCATCCATCTGCTGGTAACCATTCGGAATGCCCGAAGTAACACCACTTTGAGTGGTTGGTGTTGCGAGCCGATAAGTTGCAAAAGCAGCAATACCGAGTAAAACGATGGAAGCAAGGATAAGCGGTTTGGAGGTTTTCATGATTAAGCGTTAAAAGTTAGACGGTTACCGAGCAGAAGAATTAGGTGAATGAAATAAGTCACTGATCTTAAGTTGAAAGATTACGATTTCTATGAAGGATTAGTTAGTTTGCAAAACAATGTTTAAGATGCGAGAGTTTTATTCATTGTAAATATAACCTGAAATAAGTTTAGGTTGTTTCCTGACGAAATCAGAAATGATCGAGTAAAAATAACAGGACTTTTTATTATTTTGAGAAAAAATTTGCCCGTGCTGTACGACAATCATAATCGACTTATTAATTATTTACGTTTGGCAGTGACCGACCGGTGTAATCTGCGCTGCTTTTATTGTATGCCAGAGGAAGGAATTAAGTATGTACAGCGGCAAGAATTAATGTCCTACGAAGAGATGCTGAGACTTGTAAGTGTGTTGACAGAAATGGGCATCAACAAACTACGGATTACCGGCGGAGAACCTTTTGTGCGTAAAGATATGCTGGACTTACTTTGGCAGTTTAGCCGGTTGGATAAATTAAAGCAAATACACCTTACTACTAATGGCACACTAACTGAAGACCTTGTTCCCGAACTTAAAAAAATGGGGATTCGTTCAGTAAATTTAAGCCTGGATACCTTGGATCGGAGTCGATTTTTTGAGATCACCCGCAGAGATTCTTTTGACCAGGTAATGAAGACTTATGACCAACTACTCCGCTTTGACATTCCTACCAAGATCAATATGGTAGTCATGGCGGAGAAAAATATACAGGATTTGAAAACGATGTCTGAATTGACAAAAAACGACCCTGTTACCGTACGATTTATCGAAGAAATGCCCTTTAACGGCGAAGGCGATCATTACCAGAAGTGGGAATGGAATCATCGCCGTATCTTAGAAGAACTACGCACCTTTTATCCCAATATTCTTCAGTTACCAACTCCCCCCCACTCTACAGCTAGCTTGTATCAAGTGCCAGGTTATAAAGGACAGCTGGGAATTATAGCTGCCTATTCTCGTACTTTTTGTGGTTCCTGCAATCGCATTCGCATCACACCAAAGGGTTTGTTGAAAACATGTTTGTATGATTCCGGAGTTTTCAATATCAAAGATTTAATGCGCGCTGGTGCTACTGATGAGCAGGTTAGCCAAAGCTTTCTGGATGCCTTGGGCCATCGGGCAAAAGATGGTTTTGAAGCGGAAAAATCCAGGTTGGGTTTACCTGTGAAGGAAAGTATGTCTACTATTGGGGGGTGAAAAGGGGACAGAGGGGACAAAGGGGCCAAGGGGGCCAGAGGGTAGCAAAGGGTATATCCCCTTTGGCCCCTCTGGCCCTTTTGTTACTTCTTCCCCCTCTTCTAATCCAAATCAAATAAGCTTTTCACACCAATATAACGCGATACATTAAACCCTTCCGCAAATTCATACCCCGCAGGCCGGCCAAAAACCCTCGCTTTACCTTTCAGAAAATCCAAAAATTCTTTGCTGGAAATGGGAGATATCGGCTCATTTGAATCTGGGTTATAGAACTGCGATTTGAAAGCCATGATCAATTCAAACTTTTTGTCAATATATGCTGTGACATCAACAACAAAGTCGGGTTCTAATTGATAATCCTGTATGTAATGATAGATGGCTTTGGGACGCCATTCTTTTTGTGCGGTTCCGGTTTTAGAATCGATGGTTTCAACTTTGCGAAGACCAGACAGGAAGCAAGCATCTGCGGTGAGTTTGGCTCCCTTGGCATGATCCGGATGGCGATCTTCAAGGGCATTCGCTAAGATAATCTCCGGTTGAAAGCGCCGAATGACTTCGATAATCTTCAGGGCATTCTCCCGGCTATGGGTAAAGAAACCATCAGGAATACCAATGTTTTCTCTTACTGCTGCGCCCATCAACCGGGCGGCTTCAGCTGCTTCCTTTAAACGTATGTTTGCATTGCCACGAGTGCCTAACTCCCCTTGAGTTAAGTCCAATAGGCCTACTTTTTTTCCCTGGGCGATATGACTTAGTATGGTACCGCTACAACTTAATTCCACATCATCAGGATGGGCGGCAATGGCTAATATATCCAGTTTCATTAATGATTATTTTATAAGTAGTCCACAGAATTGAAATAAACGGACTGCCCCATACCCCACTTTAACCTATTTCAATTTGATAACTTTTTCAGAAATATTTCCCTGCTCCGTAATTAGTCGAACAAAATATACTCCAGCCGGAAGTTCTGTGGTTGACCAGATTTGCTGATACAAGTCAATAGCTGTAAAATTGGTCTCTCTTAATACCTGTCCACTATTATTGATCAACTGTAATTGTATCGGTATACTCCGACTTGTCTGCAACTCTACAATTAACGATTCCCGAAATAAACTCGGACGGACGGTAAAGTGTTCAAATCCTACTAATCCATCTAATGAACTAAGGATTACTTGAACTACTTGGTTGAGAAAAACTTCACAGCCATTCACATCAAAAAATATAACACTATAATTACCAGACGTTGTCGGAAAATAAACAGGCTCGGTGGCTCCGGCGATTACCTCACCATTAAGTGTCCATTGCAGCGTATAATTGCTCCCTGCGGGTATTTGGGTTAACAAACTATCCCCTGCATAAGTAATGAGATCATCATTGATGCTCATGACATCAGGCTCTCCGACTACGAAAGTTTGTTCTAACTGACAACCCAAATTGTCTGAATAAATTAAAGTATAACTGTTGGCTGACAAGCCTTGGAGTGAATCTAGTTCCGGGGACCAACTGAGGGTAAAAGTATCTCTGTCTGTATCAATATTTAGCTCAATCGCTCCATCACTTCCACCATTGCAACTAACATCAGTTACAGTTCCTTCTACTGTCACGCCACTACAAAGTTCGGCCGAAACCCGATATAAAATACCATTGTTTAGAGCGACAGCATATAACTCACCCGCCGCATCCTCCCCAAAACTACTTATGGAGATACCAGAATAATTTGCCACAATATCTGTTTGCCAGCCATTTCCATCCGGGCGAGTTGCCCAGAAACGGCCTGAACAGAAATCAGCAAATAGGTAATGACCATACATTGTTGGAAATTTACTACCTCGATAAACATACCCTCCAGTGACAGAACAGTGTTCAAAGCCATTGTGGAAATATGCTGCTACGGGCGCCTGGTAGTCATTAATATTTCCACAACCATTCGTATTAAAAGGTACGTTTGCTTCATAGCAACGCCAACCATAGTTTTCTCCGCCAGTACTAGAAAAGGGTTGAAAATTGACTTCTTCGTAAGCATTTTGGCCAACATCCGCAATCCAGAAGTCTCCGGTTAATCGGTCAAACGAGTGCCGCCAAGGGTTGCGGAGACCAATCGCCCAGATTTCATCCAAAGTAGTCGTATCGCCCACAAAAGGATTATTTGGAGGAACGCCGTAAGGACTGCCACTATCTACGTCTAAACGTAGCATTTTACCCAAGAGTAATTGACGATTTTGTGCACGATTACCAGGGTCACCACCGGAGCCACCATCTCCCGTACCTATGTACAGGTATCCGTCCGGACCAAAACAGAGATCTCCCCCATTGTGATTGGCAAATGGTTGGTCAATCGCCAGCAGCACTACTTCACTGTTGGGATCCGCTTGGCTGGAATCAGTTGAAGAGACACTAAATCGCGATATCCGGGTACTATCATCATTATCCGTGTAATTGACGTAGAAGTAGCCGTTATTTTTATAATCCGGATGAAAAGCAAGACCCAAAAGCCCTTGTTCGCTTTGGCCACCGGTATTGTGTACCCGAGAATCAATATCCAAAAAGGCAGTACTTTGACGATTCCCTAAGGTGTCAATCACCTGGATTCGACCTCGGCGCTCAACAATAAAGAGGCGATCATCTCCAGCATTAGCAATTTCCACTGGAGAGGCAAAGTTTGTTGCCATTGTTTCCAGTTCTAGCTGTAGCTGTGCATCAACTTGGTAGGGCAGAAAAAAAATAAATAGGAAGTAAGTGTGGGAAAGCCATTGTCTCATGTTCACATATTTTTCAAAGACAAAAATCTATTTGCGTAAGCAGGCGCCCAATATAGGGAAATCTATCTGGATAATAGCTGCAATCTTTGATCCTGTCAGCCAATTATCAATCCCTGGTATAGGACAATATTTCCGACTTTCAGGTAGGCAGAATAAAACTTTCAAAAATTATTGAAAAATCTCAAACCAGCTTTTTAACGCTCCTGCTATCATAAAATACTAAAAATCAACTCTTTATATTATTTTGTTTAATTATTATGTAAAAAATTTAAACAAAATTTCAAACATTGTTCACTTTTTTCAGTT
>CBDUIU010000267.1:0-6125 GCA_965367335.1 uncultured Saprospiraceae bacterium | reverse complement strand
ATTCTGATGTGGTACTGGGCGCGGTTGTCGTCAAAGATCAAAAACTATCAGATCAGCTCCACTTTGTGCAAAATGCATCCGGCGCTATACCTGGGCCCCAGGATTGTTTTTTAACCTTACGCGGTATCAAGACTTTACACCTGCGGGTGGAGCGTTCTTGCAAAAATGCCCGGAAAATTGCCAAATATCTCCAAAGCCATCCCAAAGTAGGCAAGGTCTACTATCCTGGTTTGAAATCTCATCCCCAGCATGAGTTGGCGAAAAGACAAATGAATGACTTTGGAGGCATGGTATCCTTTGATTTTCTTAAGGATAGTTATGATATTGCTTTAAAGGTATTGAAGAATACACAGCTATTTTCTCTGGCTGAATCTTTAGGCGGGGTAGAATCGCTGATTGGTCATCCGGCAAGTATGACTCATGCTTCCATTCCTAAAAAGGAACGGATGAAGGTAGGCTTGACGGACTCGCTCATCCGGCTGAGTGTCGGAGTAGAAGACGTGGATGACTTGATTGCAGATTTGGAAAGTGCATTGAATAATATATAGTGATTACAGATAAGATGCCTGATCTCTGTTTGATCAAGTAATTAGGACCTCCAATTCGCTAATGATAAAATGGCGAAAATTGACTTTACCCGGTTAATTTTCGCCATTTTTTTTTCTTGACACCAACTTTTTTTAAATTTTTTTTCGCCTTATAAAATTCTAATAAACAGAAAACTAAATATTTATTTTTTCAAAAATTGACCCTTTTTCAAAAAAACTTTTATGGAATTTTTCGATTGCTGCGTCCTTTAGGTGAAAAGTTAATTACACAAACCCATAAAAATTTATTAAAAATGGAAAAGTCAAAAGTATTATTCTCACAGCAAGTGAAAGCAGGAACCCGCACGATCTTTTTTGATCTGAAAGAAAACAAAAGAGGAGGCAACTTTCTAACGATCACGCAAACCAAATTGGTAGAAAATGATAAGTTTGAGCGCAGCAACATTATCCTCTTTCAGGATGATCTGGCCCGCTTCAGTTCTGCACTGCTCAAAAGTCTCATGCAATTTAATTTCCTGGAGCATGCCGTTTCAGCTGAATACATCGATCAAGTACGGGAACATCACCCGAATGCTTATAACAAGTGGAGTGATGAAGAAATTGATTCCTTAAAAGCGATG
The DNA here is from genome assembly GCA_965367335.1 of uncultured Saprospiraceae bacterium. Lineage (GTDB taxonomy): Bacteria > Bacteroidota > Bacteroidia > Chitinophagales > Saprospiraceae > CBDUIU01. The sequence continues at coordinate 4,957 of CBDUIU010000267.1, read as the reverse complement.
GTAGATGAAGGTAAAGATGTAGAGCAAGTCGCTCAAGCACTCAAACGTCGGCCCGGCGCGATTCGTTATCGCCTTAGAAAAATGGGTTTGGAAATACAAACAGCAGCTTAGTTTTCCAATGCCTCCTGGGCACTCTGTGCCCAGGATATTTTAAACAGCACGCAACAGCATGGGTCATTCAACATGGCTCATGCTTCTCTCTTACCCATTCCATTTAAGGTACTCATGCAAAAATATAATACAAACAACTTAACGATTAAGGCTTGGAAAGAAGAAGACCGGCCTCGCGAAAAAATGCTTACCCGCGGTCGTCAATATTTGTCTGATGCAGAATTGATCGCCATCCTATTATCATCCGGCAACCGGGAAGAGACCGCGGTAGGCCTGGCTCAACGGATCCTGGAGCATTTTGAGCACAACCTGAATACCCTGGGAAAATCTACCCTTAAACAACTAATGCAATTCAAAGGAATTGGCGAAGCTAAAGCCATTTCGATTATGGCTGCAATGGAGTTGAGTCGTCGCCGTCAACTGACTTCTATCAAAGAGCGGCCGCAAGTGCGTACCAGCCGTGATGCCTACCAAGCCATCGCTCCCTTGCTGGCAGATCTTCCGCAGGAACAATTCTGGATACTTTTACTTAACCGTGCTAATCGTATTATTGGACGACAAATGATTAGCGCAGGTGGTATTTCCGGTACTGTGGTAGACGCCAAGGTAATTTTTAAAAAAGCCCTGGAAGTTTCAGCCTCATCTATTGTTCTGTGCCACAACCATCCCTCCGGCAATGCCGTTCCCAGTCAAGCTGATATCGACATTACCCGCAAACTTAAAACTGCGGGTACTACCCTCGACATTACGGTGTTGGATCATCTCATTGTTTGTGATCAGGCGTATTACAGTTTTGCCGATGAGGGCAAGTTATAATCCAGCTTAAAACCTTACCTTTGCAAGTACGAAACCTTCCTTTAATCTATCTTGTTTCAATAAAGTTCTTTAGGAAGTATTTTGGATCGCAACTACATGCCGGAAAAACAACAATTTGATTACGGACTACTAATGCGCGTGCTGGCCCTGGCAAAGCCCTATCGAAGCATTTTTATAACCACCTGTTTATTGGCTGTCGTCCTGGCACCTTTGGCAACCTTGCGCCCCTACCTGATCCAACTTATGGTGGATGACTATATTTTTACCTATGATGTCCCAGGCCTAACCAACATGGCCTTTATTTTTATTGCGGTGTTATTCCTCAACTCTTTCCTTCAATACCTTTTCATCTATCTATCCAGTTTATTGGGTCAAAATGTTATTCGGGATCTTCGTGTCAATATATTTAAGCATATCACAAGTCTGAAATTAAAATATTTCGATCGTACTCCTATTGGTACCTCCACCACCCGAACGATCAACGATATTGAAACGATTAACTCTGTTTTCTCTCAAGGAGTAATGACCATCGTCGCAGATATTTTGACCTTATTCACGGTCTTAGCGATCATGTTATATACAAGCTGGAAACTGACTTTAGTGTGCTTGACTGTCCTGCCTTTTTTAATTATCGCTTCTTATATTTTCAAAGAAAAAGTCAAAGCGGCTTACCAGACAGTCCGTACGCAAATCTCTAAAATGAATGCATTTTTACAAGAGCGGATAACGGGAATGCGGATTGTACAAATTTTCAATGCGGAAAAATCAGAGATGGATAATTTCAGGAAAATCAATAGAGCATATACCCAAGCTAATTTGGATTCGATACTCTATTATGCCGTGTTCTTTCCTGTGGTAGAAATTCTCTCTGCTGCTGCTCTGGGCTTAATGGTCTGGTGGGGAGCCCGCGATGTAGTAAGCGGTGAAGTTACTTTGGGGGTACTGGTTGCTTTTCCCATTTACCTGAATATGCTGTTTCGCCCGGTGAGGATGCTCGCGGATAAATTTAATACCTTACAAATGGGCTTAGTCGCTGCAGAGCGTGTTTTCAAGGTTTTAGATAGCAGCGAGCAAATTAAAAATAAAGGGACATGGGCGCCGGAACACATTGATGGGGCCATTGCCTTCGAGCATGTTTCTTTTGCTTATAATGCCATTGACTACGTTTTAAAAGACATTAGCTTCGCTATCGAACCCGGAAAAACCCTGGCCTTAGTCGGTAGTACTGGTTCTGGAAAAACCACCATTATCAATATTCTTAATCGCTTTTATGATGTCCAAAAAGGAAAAATCCTGATCGATGGAAAAGATATAAAAGATTACGAACTATCCGCCTTGCGAAAACACATCGCGATTGTTTTACAAGATGTTTTTCTTTTTTCCGGCTCTGTCATGGAGAATATCACCTTGCGTGATGAAAGTATTAGTCGTGAAAAAGTAATTGAAGCTGCAAAGATGATTGGTGCGCATGAATTTATTGAACGTCTTCCTGGAGGCTACGATTATGAAGTAATGGAACGGGGAGCCACACTATCTATGGGACAACGACAGTTAATTTCCTTTGTCCGGGCACTGGTGTTTGATCCAAGCATATTGATCCTTGATGAAGCCACTTCTTCTATCGATCCTGAGACAGAGTCTGTCATCCAATATGCTATTGAAAAACTGATTGATAAACGGACTTCGATAATTATTGCCCACCGCTTGTCAACCATTCGCCACTCCGACAAGATCATGGTATTGAAAAAAGGAAAGATCATGGAACTGGGAAGTCACGAAGAACTTCTAAGCATTGAAGACGGTCACTATCGCCAATTATACGATATGCAGTTTGCTGCAATGTCTCAGGGCGAATAAGACACCGGTTCGGCCTAAGTTTTTGTCCAAAATCTTACCGTATTAGTCTAAGGAGAGGTCCCTTATGCCAACAATTCCCTATCTTTATTTGTCTTAAGAGAAACGACCTAATTATGAGTTTTCAACAAAAAAAAATAGATATCAATCCGCTTAACTCCATCGGCAGCATTATTATGCTGGTTGTAGTCTTAGTAGGATTGTACTTTATTGTCAATGGTATTTTCAAGATTCTGGCCTTCATGGCGCCGGCGCTGTTAATCGGTGCATTATTAATCAATTATAAGGTAGTGACCGGCTATGGTCTCTGGTTAGTTGATCTGGTTCGAAAAAACTGGATCACGGGGATTATTGCGATTATCCTTAGCGTTATGGCTTTTCCGGTAGTGGCTGGATTCCTTTTCGGAAAAGCATTGTTGACAAGAAAAGTGAACCAACTTAAAGAAGAAGCAGACAAACGTGTTAATGGAGAGTTCGTTGAATACGAAGAAGTGGAAGATGACATTGTCGAGGATATTCCTTACATGGAACTACCTCCAATCCAAAAAAAGCCAAAGGCTGAGGAAAAGGGAGATTATGAGCAATTTTTTGAATGATAGGAAACACCTTTCTCCTCATTTATACGCTTTCGGCATTAGTGATTCTCTTTGCCTACATTTGGATCACCCTTTTTTATCGAAGGGGTTGGCTGGCGACTCCAACTTTCGAGATACCACCAGCCTTTCAACCAAGAACCTCCGTTTCAATTATTATTCCTGCCAGAAATGAAGCAACAACTATCTCTCGCTGTTTAAATAGTATACTCGCCCAAAACTATCCGGAACAGTTGATGGAAATTATCGTCATTGATGATCACTCGGAAGATGAGACACCGTCAGTTGTTAAAGCGATCAATGATCCGAGAATCCGATTGCTGACACTCGCCGAGCACCTTTCACCAGCCACTCCGATAGTCGCTTTTAAGAAGAAAGCAATTGAACTGGCAATCAATCATGCCAAAGGCACCTTAATCATTACTAAGGATGCAGATTGTTGGGGTGAAGCTAACTGGCTTAGATCATTGGCTGCCTTTTATGAACAAGAACATCCGGTGATGATCGCTGCCCCAGTTACTTTTCATGCGGAAAAATCATCCCTGCAACGTTTTCAATCTCTGGATTTCACTGGCATGATGGCCGTTACGGCGGCTGGAATTCGCCATGGCAGTATGCACCTTGCTAATGGTGCAAACCTCTGCTATGAGAAAAAAGCTTTTCTAGCGGTCAATGGATTCCAGGGCATTGATCAATTGGCCTCCGGTGATGATCTATTATTGATGCAAAAAATGGTTAGACAGTTTCCTGGCAAAATTGGTTTTTGTAAAAGCTTAGCCGCAACTGTCAGAACTTCACCGCAAGCAGATTGGAATAGCTTTTTAACACAACGCATTCGCTGGGCTACTAAGTCTGCGCAATACCCCGACTGGCAAATCACCTTGGCCTTGGCAATTGTTTTCCTTTTGTGTTGGGGAATCCTTATTAGTTTTTTACTTGCTCCTTTTCTAGGTAAAACTGTTTTATTAACCGGGCTCGTAGCTTTAACCGGTAAAAGTCTGGCTGATTTTTATCTTTTGTATACTACTACCAAATTTTTCCGGCGGCAAGATTTGTTGTATAGTTTCCCTACTTCACAATTGTGGCACATTGCCTATATTGCCGTAGTAGGTTTGTTAGCAAACTTACGTAAAGAATATGAGTGGAAAGGCCGGCGAAGTAAATGATTAGTGTAAATTAATAACTATATGCTGACAAGCCAAAAGAAATAACCATCAAAGCGTACAACCTTGAAACGGCTATTCTCAATGCCAGCGCAACCACCGCACTCTACATTCATCGCATGGAGTTAAGGCATTTTCCCAAAGAAATATTGGGGCTTAAAAATCTGCGATATTTAGAGATCACAGAGAACTTTATTCGTGAGATACCAGAGGAGGTTATTCAATTGACACAGTTGGAAGAGCTTCATTTAGCAGGAAATTATCTTAGTGCCTTACCCAGAAATCTTGACCAGCTCAAGCAACTAGTCTCGATAGATATTAGTAATAATCGTTTTGCTCAGCTCCCTGACTGTATTCCTAAAATCAAGTCGCTCCATACGCTCAAAGCACGAGGCAATACTCTTCGCAGTTTGCCCACTG
>CBDUIU010000266.1:0-6153 GCA_965367335.1 uncultured Saprospiraceae bacterium | reverse complement strand
TTCTTTTTCTTAAATGTAAATACGGTGTTTAGACATATCCGATATAACCAGGTGCTGAATGCCGCCTTTCCTGAAAAGCGAGGGAAAGATTTCCAGGCCTGTAACAATATCTCTTGATACAAGTCTTTTTTGTCCTCCGGATGATCCACATATAAACTAATTACCTTGTGGATAATACCTTCGTTTTCCTGGATTAAGTGAACATAATTGGCTTGTTGAGCGTTGGTCATATCGCTTTGATCAATGTGTTTGATCTATTAGTAGAGAAGAGAGGTGAAAAATTACAGAGAAGGGTTATTTTTTTCTAAAAAAAACACAAACAAAACACAACTAACTGACAATCATAACTTTATATTGCAATAAATTTTTCGACGGTCTAGTCATCTAAGGCCTCCAACGCCTCATCCATAAAACTATCCACGCTTACATTGTCATTAACGAAATTACACCAGGCACAGTTAGGCTCTCCACAGCCTTCATAAAAATCCTGGTCCATAATTTTCCGATACGTCACTTGTAACAATTCACGTACATATAGTAGTTGGTCCCGACTAAATTTTATGTCGAAATCAACCAATTGACCCCGTGCATCAGGTTCCAGGAAGGAGATGGCCCCAGAAATGACATCAGAACCGGGATGAGCTGATTGATAAAGCAGCTTATAAAAAGCCAACTGCCGCCAATAGTTGCCGCCATGAGGATTGGCCCCTTTCCCGGAAGCCGCTCTGACTTTTTTCTCATCTGGCACTCCGGTTTTATAATCAATAATTTTCACACTATCCTTTGGTAAAATATCGATACGATCCAGCGTACCTGAGACAGGAACTCCACCAACTTCTGTTTGTCGGAGATGTTGTTCGGTTTTGACATTGGTAGACCACCCCTGATGATGTTTACGATAATATGCGCGAAGGGCCCGCTCACCATTACTCATTCGAAGCTGAAAGTCTTTTGTTGGAAAAAAATGACGTGAACGCTTCATGTTTTCTTTGAAAAATCCAATAAAGGTTTCTTCATCCGGAAATTGATTTTCCTTGTGGAGCAGCATTTTGTCAAATACTCGCTGAAGTGCATCATGCATCGCCGTACCATATGCAGCGGCCGGACTATTGAGTGCAGGGACACGTAGCACAAAGTCATAATAAAAACTTAGCGGACAACGCAGGTAACTGTTAAAACTGGTAATGCTCAGGCTCAAGCCTTCCAGCAAGGTTTTGATCGCCGCTGGCTCAGGAGCTGCGATACGGGGTGTTTCCGTTTCACTGAGCCGTAAAGCATCAATTTGTAACATCGTACGCCCGTCGACAAACTCTTTACTTATCGTTAGGGCGGAGTCAGCAATAAGTTCATCGACAAAGCGCGTTCGTTGTTGATACTTGCCTTTGAGGTTCTGCTCGGAATAGGAGATGTAGAGATGCTCCTTAGCTCTTGTCATAGCGACATAAAAAAGGCGCCGACGGGCCTCCAGTGCATCCTCTTCCCCGGAAAGCGTAAGCGTGTCCGGGAGTGGAAAACGATAGCGGCCACCGGATTTGCCCGGCTCCCAATCATCCTGGGTGCAGTCCAGCAAAAACACGTACTGAAACTCCAGCCCTTTAGCTGAATGAGCTGTGGTAAGCATGACGCCCTCTTGTTGCTCATATGACAATCGACTCAATGGCAAAGCCAGATGGTTGGCATCCATGCGATCCAAGGTCTCTAAAAGTTGACCCAGGTGAATACGGGGCTGACGATCCGCTTCCTGGTTAACGAATGCTACAAAGGTTTTAAGTACTTGTAAAGACCATCCCTGATCTTTTTGCTCCAGTGTATGTTTTAACAAGCCACTTCGATTAATCAACCTTTCCAGTAAGATGGGTAAAGATAGCTCCACGTAGTCTCCAACTAACTCGTCCAACAATTCACTCACATTTAAAAGTGTTTCCACTGTTTGGGCTTGCAAACCGGCCTTTTGCAATGCGGCCTCATCCGCAATTAAATCCCGCCAATGTGCCTCTTTTTCTTTATATAATCCGTGGGCATAGAAACTCAGTTTTGACAACTCTCGTACCGGAACACCCAACCATCTGAAATGCAATAATCGAAACAACAGATACTCTCCTCCATAAGGTCTTTTAGCCTCTGCGTGCAGGTAAGCCAGCAAAGACCTCAAATTCCGAATTAAGGGCAGGTCAAGGATATTGACTTGCCGTTTACTCTGAAAGGGAATTTGTTTTTTCTCCAGCAAGGTCATCAGGTCTCGTGCCTGTCGATGACGTGCATAGATCACCGCAATCTCAGATAAGGGCACCCCTTGTTGTTTCAATTTCTCGATCTTCAAGGCAATCCCCGCCATCTCATGGTGAGGGTTAGGGTATTCTATGATCCGAGGCTGAACAATGGAACGCAAAATTTCCTGGTTACTGGCTTCCAACTTTTTTTCCACACCTTTTAATTCGCGAATGATCCGGTGTTTATTCTGCTCAATTACAGCCATGGAGCGATCCAGGATAACTTGAGTAGAACGGTAATTGTTTTGCAGTAAAATCAACTCCAGATCTTCCTCATAGGCTTGGTAAAAGTCTACTAAATTTTTCAACCGCGCACCCTGAAATTCGTAGATGGACTGATCATCATCACCGACAATAAAAATATTTGGTTTGGCCCAGTAATCAATTAACTGTTGAACGATTTGGTATTGAGAACCATTGGTATCCTGGTATTCATCAATTAGGAAATACAGGTATTGTTCCTGATAAGTTCGCAGTAAGGATTCGTTGGTTTTGAATTCCCGCAGGACCCAAAGGATCATATCGTCAAAATCGTAGCGACCGGCCTTTTCCATCATTTGGATGTACCTGGGGTAGAGCAATACACCGGCACGCAGGCGATTCATTTTCTCTGTCGTTTCATCAATCTTCCATTGTTTCAGGTCGCCTTTCTTGTTTGAGCCAGATTTACGTTGATAAATGAACTCTGCCCGATTAGGTAAGTCTTCCAGGTAACTGTCAATATGAGCTAAGACAAACTCCGGTGACCAGGCTTCTGTTTTTATTTTTTGAAACAGATCTTTCAAATGCCGCTCATAGAAATACGGTGAATTGGTACGATGTCGCAGTAGGTGACCAGCCGGTAAGCTATCCAATAATTCCCTCATTAGTTCAATCCGTTCGAGGTCAGAGAGGGGTTCCAGCCCATAACGGCCAAAACGCTCCATATTGTCCTGGATAATCTTATTGCAAAAGGCATGGAAGGTAAAGATGTGTACCCGGTGGGCTTCCGGTCCGATGATTTGCAGTAAGCGTTGTCGCATAGCGTGTACGCCAGCATCGGTAAAAGTAAGACAAAGGATGTTGTTGGGCTGGGTATCGGTTTCCATGAGGATCTGACCGATACGGGTGGTGAGAATGTGTGTTTTACCTGTGCCCGGTCCGGCAATGACCAAGACTGGTCCTTCAATCTGATGGACGGCGGAGGATTGAGCGGGATTAAGTCGCAGCAGTTCCCGTTGGAAGGAGGATTGGTATGATGAAACGTTTGTAATAATCGTGGTATCTATAGGTTCCCGGTAAAGATAAAGATAATGTACTAATTTGCTCGCGCGAAAATCTCAAAGGAATATACTTACCTTTACCCTAACAAACATTGGTATAATCATGATCTCTCAAATTGAATTCACCCTTCCCTCCTACCCTCGTGGCTATCACCTGATCACAGAAGATATTCAGGAGCAGTTATCACGGTTAGAGAAGATGCCTTCGGAAGGTTTGGTACATATTTTTATCAAACACACTTCCGCAGCAATTACGGTTAACGAAAATGCAGATCCTTCGGTACGAGTTGATTTTGAAAGTATTTTTAATCACCTGGTTCCGGAAAACATGTCTTTTCTCACACATACCCTGGAGGGCCCGGATGACATGCCGGCTCATATAAAAGCGGCCATGATCGGGAACAGTGTCACCATCCCTATTACGAATTGGCGCCTCAACCTTGGCACCTGGCAGGGCATCTACCTCTGCGAATTTAGGAACCAGGCGGGAGGACGAAAATTAGTGATCACAACTTATTCTTAAATTTTCATAAAACAACAACTTGCTCTGGTTATTTAAAGGGATGGTACTAGGGGCGGGGCTCAGCATCCTCGTCGGACCTATTTTATTTGCGCTAGTCCAGGCGGGAGTAGAGCGGGGATTGCGTGCAGGGCTTATGGTGGGCCTGGGTATTTGGGTAAGCGATTTGTTATTTATCGTTGGAGCGTATTGGGGGATGAACTGGCTGGAGGCCATTGCGAACTGGAATGGGTTTCAGGTGACCCTTGCCGCGGCCGGTGGAATCATCCTTATCATTATGGGAATTGGAACCATGTTAGGTGCGCCTCCTGAAATCGATGCTAATATGCACTTTTCAAAAGACTACGGCAAGTTGTGGTTAAAAGGATTTTTGATCAATACCATCAACCCTTTTACCGTTTTCTTTTGGCTCAGCATGGTCACTTCTGTTATCTTACCCAATCAATTGGACTTAATCAACAGCTGTATCTTTTTTACTGGTATCATGGGCACTTTGGTCGTGATTAATAGCCTTGAGGTTGGTCTGGCGAAAATTATTCGCCGTTATCTGACTCCCGAAAACATCTTGTTTTTAAGAAAAATCAGCGGTGTTGCGTTGGTGCTATTTGGAATAGGACTAATGTTGAGAGGGGTGTTTTTATAACACTACTCTTTCGGCACTAAAAACCGAAAACCTACCCCGTGTACATTTTCAATTTTGACCGCATCATCCCCTTTTAAATACTTGCGTAATCGGGAAATAAATACATCGAGGCTTCGGCCCATGAAGTAATCATCCTCTCCCCAAATTTTTTCCAAAATATCAGAACGTTTAATGACATTACCTTTGTTTTCAGAAAGGTATTTCAGTAAGTCTGCTTCTTTCTGGGTAAGCTTACGTTCTTCGCCATTGATGCCTAGAATCAGGTTGGGATGATCAAAAGTATAGTTGCCGAGTTGAAAAACTACTGGCATGACTACCTTTGGTGAGCTAATTTTACTTCGGCGGAGAAAAATTTCAATTTTCAGAATCAGCTCTTCAATGCTAAAAGGCTTGGTTAAGTAATCATCCGCTCCGAGTTTTAGTCCATGTAGCTTATCCTCTTTAAGTGATTTAGCCGTCAGAAAAATAATAGGTACATCTTGATCTCTCTGGCGAATTTCCCGGGCAATAGTAAATCCATCAACTTTGGGTAACATTACGTCGAGGATACACAAATCAAAATCCTGGTTTTTGACCAATTCCATTGCTTTCTGGCCATCGTTACAATGGGTGATTTGATACCCTTGTAATTCCAGGTTATCACGAGTTACAAAACCAAGGCTTTCGTCATCTTCAACGTAAAATAGATGAGCTTTTGCTTCCATTGTTATCATTTTGTTTTAATCGTTGGCATCTTTATTATAATTGTTGTCCCCTGATTTATTTCACTTGTCATATTTAATTTCCAACGATGTGCCTGACAAATATTATTTACATAAAACAAGCCCAATCCAAATCCTTTTACATTATGCACATTACCTGTAGGTACACGATAGAATTTTTTAAACACTTTGGACTGTTGCTCCTTCGGGATCCCTATTCCTTGATCCTTGATAATCAAAGATAAACCATCCTCCCCATCTATCGTTTTCACTTCAACTAGTGGCTGGTCTTTACAGTATTTTATCGCATTATCTAACAAGTTATGCACAATATTCGTCAAATGAAGTCGATCCGCTTTAATCATGGTATGCGAAGCCTGAAGATCACTTTTTAAACAACCCCCACTTTCTCCCACAGTAACTTGCACACTTTCTAAAACCGTAGATAACAATTCATGAACATCCAGTTCTTCCATGTTCAGTTGAAAATGATCCCTTTCAATCTTAGCCAATTGTAAGACCTTTTCTACTTGTCGATTTAAACGCTGATTTTGTTCTTTGATAATATTGGCGTAACGGATCAGTCGATCATCTTTTTTCACCTCCGGGTTATTCAGAAAGACGTCTGCCGAAATCTTAATGGTAGAAATGGGTGTTTTAAACTCATGGGTCATATTGTTGATAAAATCCTTCTGCATTTCTGACAAGCGCTGCTGCCTAAGGATAATGATAATCGAGTAAATAAAAAAGAAAATTG
>CBDUIU010000265.1:0-6188 GCA_965367335.1 uncultured Saprospiraceae bacterium | reverse complement strand
GCTATTGTTATCGATTCTTGCTTCCGGGCTAATTATTGGATGGCTTTTGTGGCCATTGGTTGGGATCTGTACGGCGGTACCCTTGTTAGCGATTGTCTTTTTCCTAAGGCCTTCTTATCAAATCAAAAAAGGATTGTTGATCAAATACCACGGCAAACAGACCGGAGCACGGATTCGCCTGGAAGACATAGAAAAAATCGAACGGACAAAGCGCGGCTTGAAAATTTGGTACTCTCCATATGATGTATTTACTGTGTATTCGGATGAAGCGGAGGCGATGCGGGAAGTATTAGATAAACACCAGTTATAGCCTGAGTTAAATTGATACTTTTTTGAAAAATTGAGAAACTAATTTCTTTGTTAAGGGTGATAAAAATCAATTAATATTTAATTCCCACGGTTTACTTTTGTCCCGATGAAAAGATTAGGTGCAGGATTACTCGCTATTGTGATTTTATTCAGCCTCTGTAAAGATGCCTGGATGTACCTTTCTTTTACAATGAACCAGGAATACATCAGCGAAAATCTTTGTATCAATATTTCCAAACCCCAATTGATGTGTAATGGTGCTTGTTTTTTAACCGAAAAACTTGCAACATCTAAAGAAAAAGAACAAACTTCCTCTCTTCCTGTCCCTGATAATAGTCCATCCTTTTCTTCTTTTTTAGTCGCCCCCCTTGTCGTACTATCTTTCAATTTTATTGGTATAAAAAGTACGATATCCACCGCTTTGAATATGGGGTACTGCTCTGATTTTATTACACTACTTTTTCGCCCTCCTAAAGGTTGATCCCATTTTTTCGTAGTTCATCATGCTGTCTATTCCTTCTGGAGTAGACGCTTATCTATTATTGATCAACCTTTAATTTCTTCTAACATGTATCATAATTCTATTTTACATAGGTATAGCCTATGTGTACTGCTTATCTTGTTTTTTAATAGTTTAATTTTTTCCCAAACTCCTGTTAGCATCCAGTTAGTAGACTATACGAGTAATACGCCTATTATCGGAGCCACTTTCCATTATGCCGCTCAAAAGGGCACTTCAGATGTGGAGGGCTTTATTGAATTTGAGTACCAGAGCGGAGTAACCATGAGTTTGTCTCACCTCACCTTCGGACAAAGACAATTAAGCGATAAAGAAATACTTGGAGCGATTGAGCAAAAAAAACTGCTCTGGCGAGAGGCCACCGTGAACCTATACCCTGCCACCGTCATTGCCCTACATCTTAAATCAAAAGAAGCCGAATCGTTGGAATTTGATTATCAGGATAAAATGGCCCATGATGGCGGTGCGATCCTCAGTCAAATTCCGGCAATCAGCATGATTCGTAAAAGTGGAAATTATGGTTTTGACCCGGTAATGCGAGGGTTTAAATATGACCAATTGAATATTGTTTTTAATGGTTCGCAAAGTGCCACTGCCGCCTGTCCTAATCGAATGGATCCTCCCACTAGTCAGATGGCGCCAAACATGATGGATCGTGTGGAAATTTTAAAAGGACCACACGCACTAAGATTTGGCAATAGCTTCGGAGGTACCATTAATTTTATTCCGGCAGCTCCCCGCTTTTCCGATAACTTCAACACCTATGGTCGTTTGTCCGGACGTTATGATAGCAATGGTGATCTCTTCCATACGGAAGGCTTACTAGGGTTTAATGGACAAAACTATGACCTCAGTTTATTCACTTCCTGGGCAGAAGGAAATGATTATGAAGACGGGGAGAACCGATCGGTACCTGGCGATTTTTTGCGGGGCAGTTTTGGCACAAAGGTACATCTGAAATTATCCGAACAACAACAGCTGGGTTTTTCGGCTACGCGCAACCTGGCCAGGGATGCAGACTTCCCTGCTTTAGCAATGGACCTACGGGAAGATGATACCTGGATGTTTAATGCTGAGCATCGCATTAACTTTGAATCGCCTCACTTAAGCAGTTGGACAACTTCCGCCTATGGTTCTTTCGTTGACCACCTCATGGACAATCTGCTTAAACATTTGGACCCAAGAATGCTTAATGCAGCCACTTATGCCAAAACGAAAACTTATGGTGGTCGTACGGAATCCGACTGGCGTTTTAATCAGCAGCAGTTATATCTTGGAGCTGATCTCCGGGTAGAGGAAGCGGAAGGTACACGGGAACGAAATTTTTTACTAGGGCCTAACACCGGAAAAACATTTTTTGACAATGCCTGGCAACACGGCCGAATCAGCAAGACCGGACTTTTTGCAGAATATCATTTACCCAAAAATAGTTGGCGATTTATTTTTTCTGGTAGGTTAGAATTGAATTCGGCCGATATTCTGGACCCGGCGGAAGCGTTTACCCAAGTTTACCCGGACATTCAGCAAACCAACATTAATCCTGGAATAAGCATCGGTGGGATAAAAAACTTCCCCAGCAATATTGCTGTTGGTCTTTGGCTGGGTCGTACTCAACGAAGTGGTAGCTTAACCGAACGCTATATCAATTATTTTTCCGTAGGACAAGATCCCTACGAATTGTTAGGAAACCCAGAGCTTTCCCCTGAGGTTAATAACCAGGTGGATTTAAGCTTTGAATTTAAATCTCAAAAAGGAGTCGTTAAGGTAGATGTATTTGCCGCGTATCTCCAGGATTATATCTCTTCAGTAATTGATACCATCCTTAGTCCTCGTTTGCCCACCAGCCCAGGAGTCCGGCAATATGTCAATATCGACAATGCTTTTAAAACGGGATTTGAAATCCTTTGGCAGCAAAAATTATTTGCAGGCCTGCAACATACCTTAAGTATGGCTTATACCTACGGGCAAGACCTGGAAAGAGAAGAGCCGCTACCGGAAATTGCTCCTCTCGATCTGCGTTATACCTTAACCGGCAATTATTTGAATAACAAATTGCATCCGGAAATCTCCTTCCGGCATGTCATCAAACAAGATCGTACTTCGATAGAATACGGCGAGACCTCTACCCCGTCCTTTTCATTGTTGGACGTTCAGCTGAAATATCAGATTACAGATTTCCTGAGTTTGTCTACGGGTGTCCAAAATTTATTTGACGAAACCTACTATGAACACCTGAATCGTTCGGTTAGAGGAACTAGCCCAAGCCCGATTTACGCACCTGGCCGCAATTACTTCTTTGCTTTGAATTTAGATTTCATGTAGTAACGTATTGGTTAATAAAAAAGGTGTCATCCCGATTAAACCGGATGGCACCTTTTCTTTTTTAAAATAAAACAGCTAGGGTAATCGTATCAATTCAGGTATTTTGATATTCCTTTTTAAGCTTACCCTTTATTTCGCCAACAACATATACTTATTCTTTTTGCCATTCTCCACCATGATATATCCACCATGTAACAAAGCTTCTGCATCTATCATTTCCTCGTGGCTTTGCACCTTTTCCTTGTTAACCGCAATAGCATTGCCTTTGATTGCCCGGCGGGCATCACCTTTGGAAGCAACGATCTGGGTATGCTCAGCTAACAGATCGACAATGTTTACACCGTTGGCCAAGGTCTCTTTGGCAATTTCAAAAGCGGGGATTTCTTCTGCAACCGTGGCGAGTGCTTTACTATCCAGGCTGCGCAATGCATCAGCTTTTGCCTTTGGGTTAAAGAGTAATTGCGACACCTGTTTTACCGATTCATAGTCCTCCTGCGAATGTACTCTAATCGTCAACTCCTCCGCTAATATCTCTTTCAAGCGGCGTGGATTATCCGCATGTCCCGCTTCCAAGGCCTCTACTTCTTCCTTAGATTTCAAGGTGAAGTATCGCAAAAACGTCGGGAGATCCCGGTCATCTGCATTGATCCAAAATTGGTAAAACTTATAGGGCGACGTCTTTTCCGGAGACAACCAGATGTTTCCACCTTCGGATTTTCCAAACTTAGAGCCATCCGCCTTGGTTAATAATGGCGTGGTAATGGCAAAAGCTTTTCCACCTACTTGCTTCCGCACAAACTCTGTCCCGGTTGTGATGTTCCCCCACTGATCTGATCCACCCATCTGCAAAGTACAACCATGTTTTTCATATAAACACAAGTAATCATATCCTTGCAAGAGTTGGTAACTAAATTCCGTAAAGGAGATCCCGATATCGATACGCCGTTTGACCGATTCTTTAGACATCATATAATTGACCGTCATCGTTTTTCCGACGTCGCGCAGAAAATCCAATGCGTTCATATTTTTGTAAAAATCCAGGTTATTCACCAGGATAGCTTTATTTTCACCTTCCTCAAAATTGAGAAATTTTTTCATCTGTTTGACTTGAAAAGCCAGGTTACTATCCAGTTCGTCAAAGGACTTTAGTTGACGTTCCTTATCTTTTCCGGAAGGATCACCAATACGCCCTGTTGCGCCTCCCATCAGGACGATCGGCTGATGGCCAGCCTTTTGGAACAAGGTGAGTAACATAATTTGCACGTAATTCCCGATCGTCATAGAAGGAGCTGTTGGATCAAAGCCGATATAACCGACGACCTTACCCTTTTCAAGTTCTTCTTCAATGCCAGGGGTGAGATTGTCCAGCATGTTACGCCATTTGAGTTCTTCCAGAAAATTCATATTGTTGGTATTAAAATTTTTGATGTCTGATCATATCGGCTGAGCCGATACTGTCTGAAGTCTGAGGTCAGATATTGCGTACCTAACGTGCTATCGTCTTATTTCTCAAATCTTATAGCTAAACAAACCAATTTGTCATTTTTATGTGAGATACCAATTTTAATGCACATCACTAAAAGCATTGAAACCCAGATAACACGACGAGCACCTTAGATTGATATCCTACCTCTGACTTCTGACCTCATTTTCCAGCGGGCAAAGTTAAGTTATTTCCTTAAATGGTAATAGGAAGAAAATAGTTTCAGAATTGCGGACGTTTTTCGGTAGAATAAACCAAACATCCTCATTTTCAAATTACCACATTCTCACTTTACTTAGTATCTTCGCCCCTTATGAATTTTTCGCTTTTTATCGCAAAACGAGTGGCTAGTAAAGCTGAACAATCTTTTTCGCTACTCATCATCCGAATTGCTGTAGCAGCTATTGCGATCAGTATGACGGTGATGATCGTGGCGACTGCGATGATTTCCGGTTTTAAAAATGAGATCAGTACCAAGATTTTTGGTTTCTGGGGGCATATCCATATTGTAAGTGCTAGTGTACATCGATCCTATGAAGCCATGCCGATTGCTTATCAGCAGCCTTTTATCTCGAGACTTGATAGTGTCGGGCAGGTTGATTACCTGGCGCCCAGGACATTTCTGGGTTATGAAATCGGCGATCAATTGGCTGAGTATTCTACCCATGGCGGTATTCGGCATGTCCAGGCTTATGCTTATATTCCGGGGATCATTAAAGCAAAAACGGAGATTGAGGGGATTAGCTTGAAAGGAGTCGGAAGAGATTTTGACTGGAAAAACCTGGAGCCCTATCTACTGGAGGGTCGGGCCATTCAATTTAACGATACCAGTGCTTCCCGCGACATCATTATTTCTCAACAAACAGCAAATCGCCTGAACCTGACGGTGAATGATAAATTCGTTTTACATTTTGTGCAATCCGGACAACCCCTGCGGCGGCGATTCCAGGTGTGCGGAATTTATAAGACCGGGCTGGAAGAGTATGACCGCTTATTTGCCTTGGCTGACTTGCAAATGGTACAGGAGCTTTTGGGTTGGCGCAGGGACCAGGTCGGCGGTTTTGAAGTCTTCGTGGACGATATCCGGGATATGGAAGCCATCAATGAATACATTTATATTGAGGAATTACCCAACAACCTTTTTTCCCAAACCATTCGCGATAAAAACCCGGCGATCTTTGACTGGCTGGGCTTACAAGATATTAACGAAGTCGTCATCCTCATCCTCATGGTCATTGTCGCCATTATTAATATGGTTACTGCCCTGATGATCCTGATTCTGGAGCGAACGAATATGATTGGAACCTTAAAAGCATTGGGAGCCAGCAGCTGGTCCATCCGGAAGATCTTTTTATATCATGCGGCCATCATCATTGGGATGGGCCTGCTGATTGGAAACTTGCTGGGCATTGGCCTCTGTTGGATTCAGGATCGTTTTGAGTTGATCCAATTATCCGAGGCGGATTACTACCTCAGCGTAGCGCCGATCGAGTTTAATTTCTGGACGATTCTGTTATTAAACGTGGGGACCTTAATCGTGACGCTGCTCTTCCT
>CBDUIU010000264.1:0-6196 GCA_965367335.1 uncultured Saprospiraceae bacterium | reverse complement strand
CACCAACTCTTTCAGCAACTCCCCTTCTGACACATTATCGCTATTCACCCCTTTTGCCTTTAGATCATATTCACTAATCAAATGAATGACCTTCTCCGTAGCACGACGATTGTACCGACGGGCAGCAGCTTTGTATTCCCGGAGAAAATAGTCTGAACGGAGGTTTAATGCCTCTGATAATTCCCGGTCAGGCCGGCCAGTTAAGCCATGGATCACGTAGATCTTACTGAAATAGTTATACAAAGAACCTACGACCATAACAAAGGGTGCACTTTTTGGGTTTGCTGCAAAGTATTGTACAATCCGATTGACTTTAGTTACTTGTTTTTGCCCCAAAGCCTTTTGTAATTCAAAAACGTTATAGTCTTTACTGATCCCAATATTATCCTGTACTTCCTGCACACCGACTTGACTACCAGCAGCTATATTAATGGCCAGCTTATCCAACTCATTTACGATCTTTGACAAATTCGTACCCAGGTATTCAGCAATCAAGCTGCTGGCTTCCGGCGTAATACTTAGCTTTTTTGATTTGAGATAATTCTGAATCCAATCCGGCACCTGGTTATCATAAAGTGGTTTGGACTCCAGCACAACCGCATTTTTTTTAACGGCCTTACCAAAAGCCGTTCTCATATCTAGTTTCTTATGTTTATGACAAATGACAAAGATGGTTGTCGGAACAGGCTTTTGAATGTAGGGCTGTAAGTTTTTCAAGGTCTTCATATCCTGCGCTTCTTTCAGGATCAGCACCTGATACTTTGCCATCATCGGATAACGGCTGGCCGTATCGATTAGATATTTCGATTCCGCCTCTTTTCCGTAAATTATGGTTTGATTAAAGGCCTTCTCGCCTTCTGACAACACATGATCTTCGATATAATCACTGATCATATCAATATAATAGGCTTCTTGCCCGTGAAGTACATAAACAGGCCGGAAATTTCCTTTTTTGAGGTCCGCAAGAATTTGTTGATGGGTAATTGCCATAGGGCAAAGATAGGAAGAATTTTATAGTAGTAAGGACGCTTCTCGGTCATTAGCCATGCTAAAATGCCATACAATTTGAACCTTACTTCACTCGTCTTCACTCATCATGTCTGCTAAGCTTCCCTCCGTCGTCCTGAGTTTTTCACGACAAAAACGAATCAGGTCTGCTGCTCGTTGGGTTTGCTTTTCTAGGTCATCTATGCTGATCTCATTGTTTTGGAGTTGATCAACCATCTGCTGAAGTTCGAGAATAGCTGCTTCGTATGATTTAGGTTTTCTTTTCATGGATCAGGTTGTAAAATTGGGTTGCAGTAAAGTATTTTCTTAAGATTGACTCCAGATAAACATGGCTGTCTTTTACTTTTTCTTTAAATAAATTGGGCATCAGCTCTACTTACTTATTCCACCCGGCTTTCGATCACACCATCTTTCAACCTTGTTTCTAACAAATCACCTGTAACAACTTGTGAAACACTGCTTAAGGCTTTTCCTTTATGAAAGGTGATACTATATCCTCGTTTGAGCAAATGTTCCGGATGAAGTAGTTCTATCTGCTTTTCAAGAAAATCGAGATGAAAATTTGCTTCGCGGACTTGTTGCCTGGAAAGCTGAGGAATGGAGGCTTCTATGAAATCCAACAATTGTTGCTCCCGAGCCAGACGATGATCACAATGGAGTTGCCATGCTTTAGCCACTGCTTGCAAATCCATTTGGGCTGCGGAAATAACTTGTTGGATCGAATCATTGATCAGACTGCCAAACTCCATGAGGGTCATCTCAAATCGAAGTTGCCAATCAATGAGAAAATTAGCTACAGCCGTAGGCGTTTTTAAAGCAGTATGAGCTACCAGATCAATCACCGGCTCATCCGTTTCATGCCCGATTCCAACAATCACCGGAATAGGCATTTCCGCTACTTTTTTACACAATTCATAGTGATCAAAAGCAGCAAGATCCAACTTGGCACCACCTCCCCGGATAATAATAACGGCATCGAAATTTTTCCTTTTCCTCGAAACAGCAACGAGCTGTCGAATGATCTCTTTCGCTGCATGTACACCTTGAACGCTAGCTGGGAAAAGGTCGATCTCAAATTTATATCCATAGCTATTATTAACTAATTGCTGCTCCAGATCTTGCAAGCCTGCGGCTGTTTTCGAACTGATCACTGCTATCCGCTGGATCGCGATCGGCAACTCAAATGCTGCGTTTTTCCCAACTAAGTTTTCCCGATATAAACGATCAATGGTAAGTTGGCGACTGATGGCAAGCTTACCGATGGTATAAGCGGCATCAACCTCTTCAATGACCAATTTCATTCCGTATCGTTCATGAAAAGTCACCTTGACTTTTAGTCGTACAGCCATACCTTCCTGTAATACCTCAGCAGGGTCAATCTTAGCCCGAAAACGCAAGCGCCGATATTGATCCACCCATAAGGCGGCCGATTGTTGCGCTCGTATGCCTAGCTCTTCATCCTTCTCTACTAGCTCCAGATACCGATGCCCTTTTGACACACCAACCTGAGCAATCTCCGCCTCCACCCATAACCCATTTGGCAGGTTAAGGGCAATCACCCGACGGATATATTCATTTAGCTCGTAAAGGGTATAGGTAGTCATAAGAAAAAGCTACAGATACTTTATTTAAAGTAAATATGCGATTGGCTAGTTACATTCTTTATTTGTATAAAAGGTCCGTTGGATACGCTGGTCAAACTGTTCCTTGTCAAACCATTTACCGCAAGGGAAATCCCACCGAACATTGTTTCTAACATTGATTACGGTGATAATTTCCGGCATCCAGCTTGGATTATCATTGCTGTTGTCATGCCAGACCTCAAGTTGTTTTAATTGCCCAAGGTCTCTTTCCACAGGAAACTCTAAATTGGTAGTTTCGCAAGGCGTGATCTTCCCACCGTCAGGTTTTTCTATCAATAACTCTTTGCTTTCTCCCTTTTCTCCTTTAATGATCATACTGATCACTGCTTCAGTTCCAGCCAGGCTATCGCAACTCGTTTTCACCCTAACTTTATAGATCGTAGGTTTATCATCAAACTTAGGTTGAAATCCTTTTTTCTTCTCCCCGCCACTACCACAGCTATAGGCAACACATAATATTATAGTAAGCAGTAATGCTGATAATAAATTATTGGTCTGACCAAGTTTCATTTGAATTGACTTTAATGATGAATGAATTAGATTTGCAAAGAAACAAAATCTTTAGGGAAGGAAAAATGTGCCAATCGTTTGTACCAAGGATTAATTTTCCCAAATGTGATCCACGGCAATTTTAAACAAAATATTTCATAATCACTAACAGAAATTACATTTCAAACAATTTTGTTTTATCCTTGTATTGTGATTAACACTTAGCCATATCTTTTGCTCTCTATCTTATTACCTTCGCTCTTGAGAAAAGCCACTTTATTCTCCATATTTCATCTCTTATCTATTGAACCTCATAAAAGGTATTGCCAGGTCTTAAAGAATCCCGTTTTCCAAAAACAAACTATTTTTTCCCCTTCCGATGCCTTTTTTCTATATTGCAATCTTATCTAAGATATTAATTTGCTTTAATTTAAGCGTTTATACATAACAAATTTGGAGAGAACCTATTGTAGTAGACTTTCCGCCAACTATTGCAGATCCATTAAACATACTATCA
This sequence comes from uncultured Saprospiraceae bacterium, assembly GCA_965367335.1. Taxonomy (GTDB): domain Bacteria; phylum Bacteroidota; class Bacteroidia; order Chitinophagales; family Saprospiraceae; genus CBDUIU01. The sequence goes on along the minus strand of CBDUIU010000264.1, from coordinate 2,539 downwards.
GAAAACGGCGATAACCTCAATTTTATCACTAGACTTTATTCTAAAATAGTTTTATGAGATCAAAATTAAAGATTTTGCTTCCAATCGATGAACACACGCAGTCTCGTTGCCATAGCTACGAAGGCGAGCCTGTCCGGCGGCCAGACGGGCATGTGAGGAAGGGTGGGAGAAAAAGATAAATTTTGAGCCATACGAAATTATTTAGAATAAAGTCTATTAAAGAGAAAACCGAATAGTAGCCGGTACGCCGTAGCTTATGAGTGCAAAAAAAATCTTCATATCCTATGCCCATGAAGATGAGGCCTTCAAGGATGAACTGGTTAGTCATTTGAGTGGCTTACAGCGCAGTGGACATATTGATGCCTGGACTGATCGGGCCATTACCGCCGGACAGGAATGGGATCAAAGTATAAAAACGGCCTTACTTCAGGCCGAGATTGTATTGTTCCTGATCAGTGCGGATTTCATGGCATCGGACTATATTCAAGATGTAGAGATCAAATCTGCCATTGATCGTTATGAGCAGCAAAACTCCGTAGTCGTTGTACCGGTAATTATTCGTGCTTGTGATTTTAGTAGTTTGCCCCTCAGTCGTTTCCAGGCGCTGCCATTGAATGCCACTCCGGTAAAAAGTTGGACAGATCGGGATGAGGCCTGGTTTAATGTAGTTGAAGGGTTGAAAAAAGTGCTGGATGGAAATTTTGTCCCCTCGCCGCCTCCAACACCATCAATAGCTCCAAGTGGTATTGCCTTACATGATTATCACCGCTTCACCTGTGACCGGGTACCTCACAACGATAAGTTTCAGGAACTCTATTCCGATAATCGAAACGATAAAACACATTTCTACTACTTATATGGTGTAGACCTACAATCTCACCTCGGCTTTTTTAATCGCTTGGCGTATGACCTGGAAGGCCGGCTGCTGGATTACCTCAATCCCGACCTCGATTCCCGCATTCAATCCCTAAAAATCGAATTGACTTTTGACTTCAGTGAAAACATGACGATTTATAAAACTAATATCCTGAAGAGTTTTTTTGCTGCAATGCATACCACCGTCAATGAACATGAGCCTTTGTTGGAAAAAACATTGACCTATATTTGTGAGAATAGCCCATTGGTACAAGGACTAGGAAGCAATGACTTTGTTTGTATTTTTCTTGGGATCAGTCAATGGGATTGGGACGAACAAATCACGCCGGAAGCCACACGCTGGTTTATTAATCAGTTTTGTCGCACTGAGCTACCGGAAAATAGTCCACAGTTTTTATTTTTCTTTGCCATCATGTATGAAGAAGAGGACGAGGAATTACAAGAAGAAGTAAAAGCAGTGTTACGAACAGCGAAACACGTGGTTGTTTTACCAGAGCTCAACATGGTAGAATTCCGCGATATTGCGAGATGGTTAGAGAAATATAAAAAAATCGCACCTTCTGCCCGGGACAGAAACAAAATGCTTAAGGAATTAAAAAAAGGCTTAAACGGTCAATCAAAACTATATATGGAAGATGTAGAAGATACTTTACTGAAGTGGATTGATCAGTTTAATTCATCTTTGACCGAATAAGCTTATGCCATTTTCTTGATTAAAAAAATTGAAAAAATTTACCAAGGCGCTAATCAATTGCTTCCATTTTCAAATACTACCTCAAATTAGTTTATCTCAGTAAATCAACAATTCAACCGAATGTCTACTACATTAAAATACACGGGAAACGTTGCCAAACCATTTGATCCAAAGAGCTACATAATGCATCCTGAGCTGGCCAACGCCGTAGAGGTTGCCTTAAGTCTTAATCAGCCGCTATTACTAACCGGGGAACCAGGCACCGGTAAAACCAAGCTGGCATTCAAGGTTGCTATGGACTTGGCGGCCAATGACCAGGATGCCTTTGATTTTGCGGCTAACCCACTGATCTACAACACTAAAACAACTTCCTCCGCCCGTGATCTTTTTTATACTTATGATGCTTTGGCTCACTTCCAGGCTGCAAATATCAAAAGAGAAAATAGTGAACGGCAACCTACTACCGCTGACTTCATCGAACTACAAGCCCTGGGTCGTGCTATTGCACAAACTTCACCGGAGCAGATTGATACTTCCAAATTCAGTACTTCTTTAAAGTCTGATGCCCTGAGTTCTGTAGTGCTAATTGATGAGATTGATAAGGCGCCCAGAGATTTCACGAATGACATTCTAAATGAAATTGAAAATTATAATTTTCAAATCAAAGAACAAGACAATTACGAAATCGGACTGGGATCAAAACAACGTATTCTCATCATCATGACGAGTAATTCTGAAAAAAATCTACCTGACGCTTTTTTAAGGCGTTGTGTGTTTTATCACATTCCTTTTCCTGACAAGGATCTATTATACAGAATCGTTTTAAGTCAGCTTTCTGGAAGTAAATTGTTACAAGATGAATCCAAAGTAAAGTCTTTGATTGATTTGTTTAATCAAGTTCGCGAGAAGACCGTAAGAAAAGCTCCCGCTACGGCAGAACTTATTGGTTGGCTACGAATTTTAGAGTTG
>CBDUIU010000263.1:0-6203 GCA_965367335.1 uncultured Saprospiraceae bacterium | reverse complement strand
CAGGTTGGTCATCCCTTGCCGCTCCGGTGATGTCGGTACCTACCAGGAATGGACCGGTCACGCCTCTGTTCACCGCTGGACTGGATGCTAACAAATTAAAATCAACTTCTGCGAAGATGTCAACAAAATCAAATTCCAATACGGTTGACGTATCATTTGTAGCTGTGAGGTAGGCATCCAGGGAGGAATCATTGGACAAATTACCACCATAGGAAAACACTTGCGGAGTTCCGTCTTCAATTGCATAATTTGTACCCACATTGTTAAATATGTTATTCTGGAGACGGACAATAGCATTCGCAGTTGCATCTGCTTCCCACTGAGAAATACCACCGGCATAGGATCCATCACTATTTGCCACGGTACAATGAACTAAGGTAATCACCGATGAATCATTAACGTTGGCGTTATTGGCAAAAGCACCTCCTCTGCCCTGGATCGCACCGGAGGCCGGGTCAGGCGTTACTCTGTTGAAATTAAACAAAGAGTTGAGGATGGTGACATCTCCATCGCTGACATTTAAGGCGCCGCCCTGGTCAAAACCGTTGTTGTTCAGAAATTCACATTTACGGATAATGAGTTGGTTAAAAGGAAAAGAGTCGGGTGTATAATTGATGGCTCCGCCAAAGTTATTGGTACTGAAATTTCCATTAAAATAGCAGCTATCAAACTCATAAAAACCATCGGTAATGATAGATACCGCTCCACCACCAAAGTTGTTAGTTCTATTGCCGGTAAAATCACACTTGATGGCACTGAATTGAGTGCCTGGCTCATCACCTCCGCCAAAAATACCGCCTCCGTAACCTACATTTGTATTGTTTTTAAATTCGCATTCTATGATAGTGGTAACAGAACCAAACGAACAACCCATACCCCCACCACCATTGTCTGCAGTATTGTTGACAAAAGAGCAGTCTGTAACCAAACCGATCGTCGCGTTGCCGTAACTGGCCAGACCGGAAGAGAAAGGAGCAGAGTTAAAAGTAAAAGCAGTTGTGGTGATTTGATAGTTAGTAGTGTCTCCATCAAATCCACCAGCATACAGGCCGCCACCGCCTTCACCAGTTCCGGTTCCGGTAATATTATTAGTAAAGGTAGAGGCACTAATAGAAAAATCACAGCTATATACGTAAGCACCGCCACCAAAACTTCCAGAATCATTGGAGTCAATGTTCATATCTGTCATCTCAAAAGTGGAAGTAACAGCATACAGTCCACCACCACTACCAGTAGAGCTATTTCCTCTTATTTGACAATTATCCATGCTAAAAAACCCATCTACAAAAATAAATGCTCCACCCAAGTCGGTACCCGTATTATTTAAAAAGAAGGAGTTTTCAAAAACAAAGATCCCATTTGAAAAGCGCCCAAATCCACTGAATGTAGCCGAATTGTTATCTGCGGTGATTCGATCAAATGAGATATCGCAGAGATCTCCGTAAACACAGGCTGCAGAAGTTTCAGCAATGTTTTCCCCAAAAACACAATTAGACAGTCCTATGTCTGTGCAATCAAAGACGAATAAGGCACCCCCAAAGGCTGCTCTATTATTTCTGAAGAGACAGTTTTCGAAGGTAGTACCCGAAGCATCAAACCTGCGTGGATAGGCACCACCACCTAATACTGCATAGTTTTGTTCGAAGGTACAGTTGCGAACAGTGGGGGCTCCCAGAATGTACATGCCACCACCTCTGGTGTCCGAACTGGTAGAAGTTGTATCTGTATTTCCATGGCTAATGGTAAATCCATCGATAATTGCATCCTGCACTTCTTCACTTACGATCATCACTGATTTTGCGTTTCCAAACCTAGCCGGGGTGAGCCATTCCCCGTCCACATCATTCTGATCAATGTCACCGGATAAGGTCGTCGGGTTATTGGTGATATTTCTTTGGGATAACATGGTCTCGGTTCCCGCAAAACCACCATAAATATCTACGCCATTTTTCAAGGTAAAAAAAGTATCCCGGGAAGGAGCAGCGCCTCCAGGGTAATAAGTACCACCAGCCACCCAAATTTGCGCGCCGGAATCGGCTAGGGCAATGGCATCATCCAGGTATTGAAAAGCGGTAGCCCACGAACTACCATCACCATTGGTGACATCTCCCTTTACGTAGATCGTTTGAGCGACGATAGCACTGCTGAAAGAAAGCATTATTAACAGGATGAAACAAGATGTAATTTTTTGTACAGGTGTTTTCATTTGATATAGTGTTAAGAGGTTGAAATAGAAATGAAATAATAAAAAGAATGGTGGTAGATGTTGGGTTATCAGGTGGTTAAGTAAAAATTTTGTTAGGTTAAAGTAAAAAGATTCTTTAATTTTTTTTGTAAAAAATTTATCATTATTACAATTAGAGAAACCAGGTTGTCAATATTATCTTAGGGGAACCAAATTTAAAAAGCCTCATTAAATACCAAATAAAAACCACTCGTATTTTTTCCAAACCCTAAATCTACCCGAATAAAAATGCGTTCTTTTTCTTTCACCAAAAATCGTAAACCTCCGCCAAAAGTGTAGCGCCATTCCAGGTCATTGAGGTCAGCACCAACGGCACCGAGGCTACCAAAGGTAGCACCATAAAACCGCCAATAAATGGGAAACCGATACTCAACTGCAGTTGTCACATATTGCAAATCACGGTAAGTGCCTTCAATATAGCCACGCATCCGATTACGTCCACCCATAAGAGATTGCATGTGGAAAGGAGGATCTCCCCAGGTGAATTCACCGTAGGCCTGAAACGCCAAGGTTTGTTTTTTAGATAAGGGCAAATAATAAGTTGAATTCAGATAGAGTTTGGTGAAGTTAAAGTCGGAACCCAGCCAACTGGCATTGCGAAAAAGCACGGCTTCAGTTTGATAACCTTGATGAGCAGAGAATATATTATCTCTTTTGTCAATATTTGCAATGAAGCCTAAGCCAGAGACGATCCCACCGGTGCTCCCAGTAATGGCATTTTCCCCTTGAGCTAATAATCGGCCTTCTTCCACTTCCTGCATATTATAATCCTCAAACCAATAGCGAAGACCTAGGTAGAAGTTGGGGGCTATTTGGCGGGAAGCATTCAGGCGAAAACGCGGAAAATTAACGGAGTAAAGTTCTTCATCCGGCTCCAGGTCAGGGTGAATATCGTTACCAATGCCATAGAAAAAATAGGAATAGCGATAATATCCAGCCTCTCCGTATATCTTATATAATTCCTGATCGGTAAATAGATTAAAACGAGAATAGAGTAACCATTGCTTGTTTAAGGTATATGCAATACCTGCTTGAAATTCGGAAGCTCGCGTTTGCTCATCTCCCAGCCGGATAGACATGATCGTAGCTCCACCGAAAGCCCAATCTGTTTCCGGCGTAAAATAAACAATTGGGATAAGGACGAAACTGGTTTTTTTAAGGGTATCGGTGGAAGTACTATCCGTTTGATTAGCAACAAATCTATTCTCAAAATCTAGCGTAGTAGTTATCTGGTCCATTTTTAAAGGAGCCGAAAAACGCAAATCTTCTCCACGTAAGACCCCTTCAATCAGGAATAAAACAAACAGAATGGGTAGGATTCTAAAAAATATTAAATTTTTCATGACCTAAAAATGCCTAAAAAGCCCTGATTATCGTGGGTTTTTGAAAAAAATAACTAAAAAATAAAAAATAATTGTCTGCAGGCTGTTACTTTTTGTACCCTGTTGCATTATGTAGGTGAAACGGTCTTTATGGCGATTAGCTGATAGCCTTACTTCCACGGCTGGTATCTCATACTAGCTGTGGATGGTGGGCTATTTTTTTAGGAACAATTTGCTATTTTGCAGCTATTATATATGAGCGGGAATAAATACCGCTTAACTGTTAAGGTGTACTTTCTCAGAAAGAGAGGTGGAAGAGGAAAAGAAGTATTTTAAGTTAAAAGTATTAAACTAACTATCTAACCATTATTTATTGAGTTAACAATTTTACTTCTTTAATTTTCCCTTTCAATTAATATCTCTCTTACTGACTAAGACGCCAACGGTCAGGTTATCGCTTGACAACAGAATCAAGCATTTAATCACAATAATAGCGAATGGATTCATCTCGGAAGACTGTTTCAAGGGAACAAATGCGGCAAGAATGGCTGGAAATCCAGGCTGCCCAGAAGAATCCGGCGCAGTTTAGGCCTGTGTACGATCGTTATTATGAAGTGATTTTTAAATTTATTTTCCGACGTACATCCGATGAAGCTCAAACCGCAGATCTCTGTTCGAAAGTATTTTTAAAAGCCTTACAACGCTTAGGTCAATACCAATTCAAAGGAGTACCATTTAGCGCGTGGCTTTACCGTATAGCCAGTAATGAAGTGGCCCAGTATTTTAGAGAGGTGCAGAAAAACCGGGTGATCAGCCTGGAACAGGAAAATTTGCAAGAACTGGCCAACGAGATAGAGGAAGCTTCAGACGAACAACAACAACAAGCATTGCTTCAGGTCATGGATCAACTTCGTACTGAAGACATGCAGCTCATTGAAATGCGTTTTTTCGAACAACGGCCTTTTAAAGAAATCGCCGATATTTTAAAGATTACTGAAAGTAATGCAAAAGTAAAGACGTATCGCATCTTGGAAAAAATGAAAAAGTTAATTGTGAAAAAGAACTTATAAAGTTAAGTCTTTGCCACTTTTTTTAGGACTAAAAGCGTAACTTTAGGGAAACCCTACGGAAAGCGCTACTTAAAGTAGGTCACATGGCTGAAAAGCGTTACAATTTTAAAATTTCACCAGAATACCCCTCTAGCGAGCAAATTGCTAGTCATAAGGACTTCGATGCCTTGATGGCAGCTTATGAAGAGGGCCAGTCTTCTACCGGTGGTCGGGTGCGCAAAATGGCTGCTGTTTATTGGCTGGCTGTCGCCTGTGCTGCTGCTCTGGTAGGTTTAGTCTTGTATCAAAGCTTTTTTGCTGTTTCTCCTTCCGCTGCTGATGAATATTTTGCCGCTCAACCTTTTGTCAATCCCCCATTAGATTTACCCGCGAACTTTGCTAGCCAGGCCCTTAGTGCTGGAGAAGGTGGTACCTTTGAACATAAGAACGGCTCTCGTGTCATTGTTCCGCCAGCTGCTTTTGTCACTGGACAAGGTAGCCCTGTTAATGGAGAAGTTGATATTCGTTATCGTGAATTTCATGATTTTGTAGACTTCTTCGCTTCCGGAATTCCAATGGAGTATGACAGTGCCGGACAACGATATATCTTAGAATCCGCGGGGATGATTGAAATCTATGCCGAAAAAAGCGGTGAACGGTTAAACCTGGCTCCTGGTAAATCCATAAAAGTAGAATTGGTTTCGGAAATTATTGTACCGGCTAGTCAAAAAGGGCAACTGCCAAAATATAATGTTTATCAGCTAAATTCGGCAGAAAGAAACTGGACTTACAGAGGTGCTGACCAAATCGAATTACTTGATGAGGGAGAAATGATGCCTGGTGAAAAAGAACAGATCGAGCTTGATTATGCTAACGCTTTACGCCAAATTGATGATGAAGCGGAAGCAGCTTTAGCCAGGATAAATGCTACCTTCCCGCTTCCTGCTCTTCCTGCTAAACCAGATCAACCTAATAACGATGCCTACGTTTTTGACCTGGATTTCTCTGATGGTCAGATTGAGGATGAACAGAGTCGTCAGGAACTTCAATCCCTTCGCGAACAATATGGGCACATGCTCTGGCAAGTTGGCCCGGATAACCCCGGATTTGATCAACAGTTGGCTTCAAATGTCGATTGGGAAGATATGAAATTGAGGAAATTGAATGAAGAGGATTATGAGCTCAAGCTTATTAGCCCTGGTCAAACAATGACACTTAAGGTACATCCGGTTTTAACTGGGAATGATTATGAACGGGCCTTAGAGATTTATAACACACAATTAGCGGATTACAAAAGCAAACTACAGGCACGGGAAGCACAACTCGGAGATCAGAAAACCGCGGTAAAAGCAAAACAAGATGAGCAAAAGGCTCAAGCCCGGGCAGCCTATAAAGCAGCCCTTTCAGCTATAAATATTGATGACGAAGCAGGTGGAAAAGTGCGCCAACGGATTCGGAATCGTTTTGTGGCTACCAGCCTAGGGGTATGGAATTGTGATCGGAAAATAAAACCATTTGATGTTGCCGTTCGTGGAGATTTTCAGGATAACACGGCTCATAAATATGACGCCAATACGGCTTATTTAG
>CBDUIU010000262.1:0-6205 GCA_965367335.1 uncultured Saprospiraceae bacterium | reverse complement strand
TAGACTTTATTCTAAATAATTTCGTATGGCTCAAAAAACTATTTTAGAATAAAGTCTAGTGTATAAAGGCTAAAAGTAGGAAAAAAAATTACTACCCACGGAAAAAAAGTGCCTTTCCCATTGTCTAATCATTAAACACCTCCATTTGAAAAGTAAACCAATGACGGACTTAGAACTGATAGAGCAAGCAAAGGCAGGCTCACAAGTTGCCTTCCGGCAGTTGGTGCTTCGACATGAGGTGAAGGTACGCAGCAGCATTCAGGGGATGATTGGCCCCGTGCCACAAGTAGATGACATAGCTCAGGAGGTTTTTGTTCGATTCTACGGTGCATTAGCTAATTTTCGTGGAGACGCTGCCCTTAGTACCTATCTGGTTCGCATTGCAATCAACCTGTCGCTAAATGAAGTCAAACGTTTGCAACGACAGCGAGAGAAAACCAGCTTTCCCGGGGAGGATGGCTTTCGCAGCATCGCAAACCAGCAAACTGAAACATCAGACAATTTTGACCTAAGGGATCTGTTACAGCAAGCTATTCAGCGGTTAAAACCGGAGGCCCGCAGTATCATTGTACTCCGCCTTATTGATGGTTACTCCGTAGAAGAAACGGCTAAGATCCTGGAAATACCGACGGGCACGGTCGCCTCGCGATTGGCCCGGGCGCAAAAGCAATTAAGAGCGTGGTTACATCCTGTTCTGGATGGAGGGCTTAATTAAATTTTTAACACTTTTTCCATGAATGCAAATACCTTATTAACGGAATCTTTTGACCGACAGCTTACCCCGGAAGAGCAGTCCTTCCTGAATCAGGCACTTGCCCGGGATCCGGAGCTGAAAGCAGCGCAAATACAGCTCAGACAGATTCGGGAAGGCTTAGCACAGCTACAGGTCTCACCCAAAATCGGTTTCGCTGATGCCGTGATGAGCCAGGTAAGCAAAGTCTCCTCAGGAGGTATAGTTCATCAAATGGCCAGGTTGTTACCGCGATTGGCTGCCGCCGCCGTTTTAGTAGTCACTTTTTCCCTGCTTTCGATTTATTTTACCTCCGATAGCCTGGATACAGACAGCTTGATTGGTTATCAGGATCTGCAACCGGAAGAGGCAGCCTATGTTTTAGAAGAATGAGGCGAATGCAGGAGGGCGCTTATCCAATAATTAAACACAAAGAGACATGTTGAACGATAAAGTAAAAACTGTATTAGCCATTCTGGCACTTCTGCTCATCGGCTTTTTGATCGGTTTCCAAACCAATCGATACCTGATGAAACAGCACCTGCAGCGGGTGATTGAAACCCGGGTAGGGCCAAAGCTGCAAGAGCGTTTAATGGAGCGCCTGGATCTTGAAGACTCGCAACGGGAAGCAGTGGCTCCAATTCTGGAACGTTACACCAGCGAGTTGAATTCGGTCACCAAGGCATCTATGCAAAAACGAAAACTATTGATTGATTCGATGCACAATGAGTTGCGCCCTTTACTCACACCTGAACAAGTTGAATCCTTGGAAAAATTCTCTGAACGGATGAAAAGAATGAGAAAAAAAAGGGGGAAAAATAAAAAAGGCAAAAATCACAAAAATGATTCCCAACCAGTAAACCCTGACGACAATTAAGGGTCAAATACTTAATCCAAAGCACAAAACTATTTATTCGTTAGTACCAAGTTCTAAATTAAATTTAAATATTATGAAATCGTTTAAAATAATTATCATAGCACTAGTAGGTATTTTTATGTTCACCTCCGCCAATGCACAACGTGGCCCCGGACAAAAAGGGGAAAAATTAAAAACTGCGCTCGAACTGAGTGATGAACAATGGGAGCAATTACAGCCCATTTTAGAAGAGCAGCATACAAAAATGAAAGCCCTTCGCGATCAAGACTTTGAAAGCCGCGAAGAGCGTAAAGCTGCCATGAAAAACATCCAGACAGAAACCGAAGAAGCTGCCGCAGACATTCTTACTGCTGAACAAATTGCCAAATGGGGCGAAATGAAAGAGCAGCGTCCGTCGAGAAAAGGAAATAAGCGCAAAGCACGTTTATCCGAACCAGAAAGAAAAGCGATGAAGCAGGAGATGAAGGCCTACAAAGAGAAAAACATCACACCGGTCTTACAGGCCGAACGACTGGAATTTGACAAACAGATCAGTAAAGCGGATAAGAAAGAAATCACTCGCTTAAGAGTAGTGATGCAAGAAAAGAAACAAGCTCACAAAGATAAGTTTAAAGCTATGAAAGATTCCGGGAAACGTCCAACAAAGGAAGAACGTCAGGCGCATAGAGCGCAGATGAAAAATGACCCGGATGTGCAATCATTAAAAGCTTTGGTAGAAAAATACCGCGAGCCGATGACCGAGGTCTATAACAAGCTGGAGCCAAAACGCGAACAATGGAAATCGGATACTAAAGAGATCGCCAAAAAATACATGGCTAAATCAGAAGAAAAAGCCACCGGAGAAAGAAAACATTCCCGCAAGCATGGTCATAAAGGCAAAGGTATGCACAAAAAGGGCAATCGTTATAGTGCATTTCTGCTAATGGATCCAAACAAACCGAAAACATCTGCTAAAGGAGAAAAACAAGGTAAATCTGCGGTTGGAAAATTTAAAGTTTACCCGAATCCGGCCAGCGATAACAGTACGGTTGAGTATACTTTGAAACAAGACAGTCACATTACACTGAGCCTGAGAGATAAGGAAGGAAATACGATTCGGGTATTGGAAAGCGGAGATTTTGCCAAAGGAGATCACCAATTTGAAGTCCCTCTGGGAGATTTGAAAAATGGCATCTATTACTTCAGCATCGAAGATAAAAGCGGTAAAGTAAAAAGTAAGAAAGTTGTTGTGAATAACTAATGACGATTAGGTCAATATTTAGCGACACATCGATCAGCTAAAGAAAGTGCCTTGTAAAAAGGAGTCGTTCTCACTTTGTAGATACACTCCATTTTTGCAAGGCACTTTTCTGTGCAGTATAGCTATTCCTAAAAAAACGTACCTTTGTCGTAGACTGAACTACCAAATAAACCATGTATCACCTTGGCTACGATGCAAAACGCCTGTTTCAAAATTCTACCGGCTTAGGAAACTATAGCCGTACCTTATTGTACCATCTAGCCCAATTTTACCCGGAAAACTACTACCACCTTTTTTCTCCCGAAAAAAAACCCTTAGAGCAAGCCCAGGTTTTTCTCCAACAAAACAATTTCAAAACGCATTTTTATTCGGGAGGCTCGCGCAGCAGATCGCTAAGCCTTGGTCGAAATGCAGCAAAGGAAGTACAATTATTTCACGGCCTTAGCAATGAATTGCCCTTCGATATTAAAAAAAGCGGCCTTCCATCTGTAGTTACGATTCATGACTTGATATTCTTGCGATATCCTCAACAATATGCTTGGATTGACCGAAAAGTATACAATTTAAAATTCCGCCATGCTTGTCAAAAAGCGGACCGCATTATTGCGATCAGTAAACAGACAAAGGAAGACATCTCTCATTTTTATCAAATCCCGGAAGAAAAGATCCAGGTCGTTTACCAGACTTGCCATGATCGCTTTCGGAAAAAAATCGGCCATAGTGCAAAATCTTATGTGCGGGAGCACTACCATTTACCGGAAGAGTATCTATTGTTTACCGGATCACTAAGCAAAAGAAAAGGGTTGTTAGAGTTGATGTATGCCTGGTCTCGGTTACCGGTATCACTGCGCATCCCAATAGTTGTCGTCGGCGAAGGAAAAGCCTATCGAAAGAAGGTAGAAGCTTTTTTACGAAAAGAACGCCTGGTAAAATCTGTTTACTGGCTGGGACGGGCAAAGGATAAAGACCTTCCGGTGCTGTATCGCATGGCCACCGCGCTTATCTATCCATCGCTATATGAAGGCTTCGGGATTCCCATTATTGAAGCCCTTTTTTGCCATACCCCGGTAATCACGAACAAGGTGGCTGCCCTACCAGAAGCGGCCGGCCCCGGTGCGCTTTATGCTGAGGCAGGCCAAACCGGTAGTCTTTTACTCCGGTTAACTGAATTGCTGGAGAGTCAGTCTTTAAGACAAAAACTGGCCAGGGCTGGTCATCAATACGTTGAAAGAAATTTTTCTCCGGAAAAGGTTACAAAAGAGGTGATGGAATTATACCAAACAATTTTGTCGTCATGATCAGGTATTTTTTCTCTATATTTTAGCAAACAATAGCAAGCCATCATTCAACAAAACACTTCAATAACAACGTAAATAGGCATTTCCTTGCTGAAAATTAGCATACTTGCTACTCTTAATCAGAGATAACCCTTCAACTGTAAGCGAACGCGCTCCTGCTCTGGTAATAATTAACCTTTCCTCACGCTTAGACAGCTGTTCTTCAAGTTCTGTCAGGAAGACGGTCTGCTCATACGGCAGCTCCCCCACTTCGGCAGGTTGTCGAATTTGGTGCTTAAAGGATAAATCCCCGTATACTGCATCTAACACGATGGTTTGATGAAAAGTCGTATCCAGCTTCACCAACGTGTAGTCAAATAATACTGTTCCATAATACGTATCAAAAGCCTCTTTTTCGTTAGGATTAAAGGAAACTTCCAGGGTCAATTGCCCCTTTTTTTCATCAATCAATCCAAAATACCCCGTAAAGCAAGTCCCTTGATAAGGCCCTGAATTGATCGTTTCCATGATCGTCCAATTGCCCTTAAAGTCATCCAGAGGAGAGGTTTGGGCAATTGATTCACTATTACAACCAAGTAATAAAAACAGGAGTAGCGCCAGCATCTGTTGCATAGAAAGAATGAATTAGATTAGGATTAAAACGAGAAATTAAAAATGGGATTGCATTGCTGTAAAAAATTAAAGCAGGAAGTTTACAGGTGTTTTTGTTTCCCGGAAAGAATTGTAAAAAATATCTCTAATTTTGTGATTTCCCTCCATTTGTTTACTTATGAAAAAACTGCTACTCACCGGCGCTTCCGGTTTCCTCGGTTGGAATCTTTGTCAATACCCACAAGAAGATTGGGAGATCATCGGCTTGTATCATCAACATCGGTCAGGAGTTCCTAAACAGATAGCGGCGCATCAGGTAGATCTGAGCGATCAGGAGGCCTTTAAAAAAATAGTAAACCAGGTAAAACCCGATGCTATTGTTCACCTGGCGGCAATTTCCAATACCCGCTATTGTCAGGAACATCCTGAACTAACTGGCCGTCTGAATATTTTAGTACCCGGGCAAATCGCTCATGCCTGTCAGCAGCTATCGATCCCTTTCATCCATGCCTCCAGCGGACAGGTATACGACGGAAAATTGCCTCCCTACCGGGAAAGCGCAGAACTGCAACCACTCAATACCTATGGCTTGCAAAAAGTGGCCGCTGAAGCTTTGGTCCGGGAAACTTATCCGGAGGCCTGTATATTTCGCCCCACGGTCATGTTTGGCCATCATAGCACCTCCAGCTATTGTTTCATGACAGACTGGCTCCAACGCTGGGATCAAGGAGAAACAGTAACTGCTTTTCACGACGAGATCCGTTGCTTTCTAAGTGGGCGCTCTGCCGCCGAAGGGATTTTATTGTTATTAGAGAAAGAAGCTAAGGGTATTTTTAATCTGGCTGGAAAAGAGGCTATCTCCCGCCTGGAATTTGCTCAATTATTAGCAAAGACATTTTCCGTAAAAGAAGCCAGGATCAAATCTGCTGCTCAACAGGATATTCCCGGACTGGCGGAAGTACGGCCGAGTGACTTAACGATGAATCTTGACAAGGTGACACAGTTGGGGTTTAAGGCTCGGGGAGTAGCAGAGGAGTTAAGGGCTTTGCTGTAAAAAATCATGCTCCCTTTTGATCGGCAGGAATATTATAAGTCTAAAATTTGTCAGATCCGTTGTTTGCTAAAACTTCACTACTCATCGTATCAAACCAGTAACCTAAGGAGCAGGGGTTGAACTTAGGCTCTGTTCAACCAGAGGAAAGATAATAAATGCAGCTATTTTATACTTGCTTTATGACTTCCCTCACCAATAAAATTATAAACAGCGCCATTCCTGCTAATAACATAACATTAAATAGCCATCCATTTTTGTATCGCCCCACCCACTGTCGTTGGTTGTTCATGTATAACAGAAGTCCGGCGAGGAAAGGCATAAAAAATGCGCCCATCACCGAATAAGCGATCCCGATCCAAACCGGTTTTTCGAAAATAACGAGTACAATGGGAGGAATAGCCAGGGAAAATAAAAA
>CBDUIU010000261.1:0-6225 GCA_965367335.1 uncultured Saprospiraceae bacterium | reverse complement strand
AGGATACTGTAAGTGATCTGGAGAAAAAGATAAAACTCAGTCTGGATGGGAAGTGAAAAGGACCATCCCGATAGCAATCGGGATGCCCCCTCTGGTCCCCTGTCTTTCATATAACAACAAGGAAAAGCCACTCGGTCAAACGGGTGGCTTTTTTAATTTCGGAAAACCAAATTATGCCTGTCGCACCAATGTAGCGGGAGTTTGCAACTGCATCCCTTTTGGATGGGTGCATATAACAGGTGTTGTATAACAGACTAGTTGCATGTTGATTTGTTTGTGGTTTGTAGCTTTCTATTGATTTTATCGGGCTAAGCGTTTATTTACACCACACGAGCTAACGGAGGGCTGTATCTAAACAAGCCGATAAAATTTTAACATCTGTATACAAGGCGCTTTTTTGTTATGTAAAAAATACCCTGTTTGTGGTATAGGTTGGGTTTTAGGGAAAACATCACGCTATTTTCTGTCACAAATCTCCCATTCAAGTCCCCACCTTCCCCGCCATTTTTATACACTTTTGAATAGAAGGCAATAGGGAATATACATTTTAACATCCTCCGCAAAAAAATATTCGCCATTAGTCCTTCCAAATAAAACCTTCCTCCCTTTCTTTCGGTACAACCGATTTTCCTCCCAACCAAGTAGAACCGTACCCAATCCTATAGACACATATCCGCTGCGGCTACTACCGCAACCCTTTTTTTTATTCGTAATGGTCATTCCATCTACGGATTTTTTTGCGGACAACTGGTTTCAATTTCGCTTCAAAGCAACACGAACACTGTGCATTCCAAACACTACACCACGTACTAGGATTTAAAACCATCGGAATGCCACGAAAATATACATACCTAACAATTTTTTTCTTGCTGCTAATGTTTACACAAAGCTATGCGCAAGACCCTTCCTTTTCGCAATTTTATGCCAACCGCGTTTACCTCAATCCCGCTTTAACCGGTCTTGATGGAGGGCTCAGCTTTTCTGGGATTTATCGGCTGCAATGGAAAAATGTCGATACCGGTTTCGAGACCTACAGTGCTTCGGTGGAGCTTCAAGAACCCGCCCTCCGAAGCAGTTTTGGTCTCACAGTCTATCAAGACGTTGAAGGGCTTATGCAATTGAAAACGAACAGCATAGGCCTTTCTTATGCTTATATGATACCCGTGTCGGAAAAACATAATATTCATATAGGGATGACAGCGGCCTGGACACAACGTTCTGTTGATTGGAGCAAGATTATTTTTTCTGATCAACTTGATCCGGTTTTTGGTGTCGTTCGACCTAGTACCGTTATTCCTGGTTTAGAAAGTACTTCTTATACAGATTTCAATCTCGGTGCCGTCTGGCGCTTTGATCATGATCTCAAGCTCGGATCACGTATCTTCCGTGATGCACGAACCAGTATTGGCATTTCACTCAGCCATGCTGCTAATATTTTCGGTAGTTCTGGAGTTGATGAATCATTGCAAGGATTAGATTCCCGCACACCACCACGCCTGACTATCCACGCGGGTTCTATCATACCGGCTATAATCATTGGGAACGGAAAAAACAAAATTGCCTTTTCTCCTAATTTGAAATATGACATCCAGGGAGATCAATTATTAAATCCGAAGCAAAATTTTCAAGTCTTCTCGTATGGGATGTATGCATTGTTCGGTGGTGTATATATCGGAGCTCTATACCAAAACAAGTTTTTGGCTGCCGGTACAAAACATACCAACGCCATGATCCTCACCTTTGGCGCCTACGTGGATTCCGGTAAGCGTGATGCACACAAGTTATTTGTTGGATTTAGTTATGATGCTAACGTGACCGGCGTAGGAACTCCAGCCGGTGGCGTATACGAACTTGCTTTCCGTTGGACCCTCAGTGACGGGCCTTCGCTTTTTGCACGACAAGGAAGATCTAGTAGTAAACCCTTAGACTGTTACCATTTTTATTAAAATTCAGGTTTCAGGAAGTTTTCGCAAAGTCGATCTCTTCCGGATGCCAGGTTGTCGCATGATCTCAATGTATACCTCCAGACCAGCATTTTAGATTGAAGACACTGGAAGCATCTACCTGAGACCTGAACTCAAAAGCCGTTACTTCATGAACAACTTTTACAACTTTACCTGCACCCTTTTCTTCCTTTTTTTGCTTGCCAACGTTGGTTGGAGCCAATGTTCCATTAATGCTACCCGGAGTATCACCTGTGGCTTAACGGATGTTGGCCTCAGCGTTAATAACCCAGGTAGCTATTCTTATTCCTGGGACCTGGATGGGGATGGGTCCATCGATGCGGTAGGCACCAACCTCATACACCAATTTTCACCTGGTTCCACCAATCAGACCATCACCGTGACGCTTTATCGCGATAATGTCGTTTGTGCTACGGAAGACATTTACGTTTTGGCAACTCCAGATCCATCCATTGAAGTAAAACCCGGAAATGGTACCCGAGAGGATGATCAGATTCGGGTTTGTAGTGCAACACCCAATACCACATTAGAATTAATTAATATTTCATCGACCTATTCTACTAACCTTAGTTATGAGATTGATTGGGGGGATGGAAATGTGGAGGTGTTTACCAATGCAACGTTTCCCAATACTAGTTTTATTTCTCATGACTATACCAATTACGGATTTTATAACATTCGGGTAACTGTTACCGGGCCAGGAAGTTGTACCGGTACTAAGAATTATGTTTTTTATAATGGTAGTAACCCTTCTGTTGGTTTAGCAAGCCCGGGTAATACTGTTGGGCTTTGTGCGCCAGCTACAATTGTTTTTCCAATTACAAATACAGCAAGTAATCCTATTGGGACAATTTATAATGTTTATGTGAGTGGACAGTTAATTGCTACTTATACACAGGTTGATGTTCCGGCATCATTTAGCTATACTTTCTTAGAATCTTCTTGTGGTAAAACTACTTCTACTGGCAACTATGAAAATGCATATGACGTCCAAATTGAAGCGATTAATCCTTGCGGTTCTACTAAGGCAACGATAGAGCCCATTGAAGTGAGCGAACCGCCTGAACTGTATATCGGTTTTGGAACGCCTCAGATAGGTTGCCAGTTTGAACCTTTTACAGTAATTGATGCTTCAACCAATATCAAAGAAGTAACCAGCGGTAATCCATCAACTTGCTCGACTAACCTCTCGCCTAGCTGGGAAATAACCCCGGGTCTGCCAGGGGTAGATTGGATTATCACCAATGGAAATACCTTCAATGCTGAAGAATTAGAGATTCAATTTTTAAAGCCTGGTACTTATACGATCCGCATGATTATCAACAGTGATGCTTGCGGAGAATTTTCAGTCGAAGAGCAAGTAGAGGTGATCGAAGTGGCGGATGCAGGTGCTTCTGCATCCTTGATCAATGGCGGCTTTCCGGCGCTTGCGGAAGAATGTGCACCAACAACAGGACTATTCACGAATGAGTCTAGCGGGGATAGCTTAACTTTTAACTGGAACGTAAATCCCGCTTTAGGGTGGGAGCTACCTGATTCCGTAAATAATGGTTTATTCAGCGAAGACCTGGAAGTCCTTTTTAATGAACCTGGTGCTTATAATATCAGCCTTTTTGCCAGTAATAGTTGTTCTTCTGATACCTGGGACACTACTATTATCGTTGCGGGACCTCCTCGGGCAAGCTTTCAACCTATACCTGATTTTTGTGAAGAAGCGACCATTGATTTTTCAACAGGAAATACTTATTATTTTCCCAATGGAGGAAGTATCAGTTCTTACGCCTGGTCTTTTCCCGGTGGATCACCTTCAACTTCTTCAGATCCTTATCCAACAAATATCTACTATTCGACTCCCGGCACCTACGTTGTAACGTTGACTACTGAAAACCAGTGTGGAGATTACACGTATCAGGATACCTTTCTAATTCAGGCGAAAGGATTAGTCACCTTAGATCCAGATTTTACAATTTGTGCAGCTGATGACCCGGTACAACTTAATGCTACTCCTTTTGGTGGAAGCTGGAATGGACCTGGCGTTACACCTGATGGCCTTTTTACACCCACTCAACAATTGGTAGGAGACCAAACAATTATTTATAGTTATCTGGATGGAGGTTGTGATTTAATGGACAGCATGACGATCACCGTAGTTCCTGCGCCAACAGTAGATGCAGGTGCTGATCAGGAGGCTTGCGTGGACGATGCTTCTTTTTTTATTCCCGAAGGAACACCGAGTGGCGGTATTTGGACGGTGGATAATGGAGGAGTCATTCAGGGGAATAACGTATTTGATCCAATGGCATCGGGCGTAGGGGTGTATACTTTAACTTATACCATAACGGATGTGAATGGGTGTAGTAATCGCGATGAAAAAACTATCATTGTACATGATTTACCCAATGTAGAAGCAGGGCCGGATCTATCTATATGTGAAAACCCAAATGATATTCCACTATCAGGATTTAACCCTGCAGGGGGAATCTGGACGGGTATTGGAGTGACAGCAAACGGTGTTTTTAATGCCAGTAATACTCCTGGCTTGGGAAGTTATCAATTGTTTTACACGTATACTCATCCAACGACGGGTTGCCGGAATACGGATTCTTTAACCGTCACCGTAGTTCCAAATGATATTGCTGAAGCAGGACCAGATACCGCAGTTTGTATTAACTCCGGAACTTACTTATTAACCGGAGGTACACCGGCAGGAGGCTCCTGGAGTGGTAATGGCGTAAACATGGCCGGATACTTTAATCCGGCATTGGCTGAGGAAGGTTTACATGTAATCACTTATACCTATGGCAGTGGTTATTGTCAAACAGAAGATACCAGAATAATTGAAGTGTTAGCTCTGCCACAGATTACCTTACCACCAAATCAGGAAATGTGTATCAATGCGACTCCCTATGAATTGGTTGGCATGCCACAAGGGGGAACTTGGACAGGAACGGGAGTGAATGATTCTACTTTCTCACCTTCCGTAGCTGGGGCCGGTACCTTTACGCTTACCTATAATTATATTGATCCAACGACCCAATGTTCGAATATGAAGTCTATGGATATTACTGTAAACGCTTTACCGGAGTTATCAGTGAATGATACGGTTTATTGTAATACACCCGGCTGGGTAACCTTACCGATAGCCTCTCCTCGTGGAGGTACCTGGAGTGGGCCAGGTGTCAGTGGAAATGCTTTTGAACCTTCAATTGCCGGAGGGGTGGGGGTTTACGACATTACTTACACCTATATGGATGCAAATAGTTGTTCGAATGACTCAACAATACAAGTACAAATAGTTGATCCGGCAGCAGTAGACGTGCCGGAAAAACGCACCTTGTGTATTGATGATGACCCCTTATATTTAACTCCTTTAGCTACGCCAGCAGGAGGCACCTGGAGCGTAAGTGCACCATTTGGTTATGGATCCTGGAGTGGTCCTGAGTTTGACCCAGAGATTTTTGGAGTGGGTACTTTTGTGCTAGTGTATACAGTAGGCGTGGGTAACTGTAAAGTAAGTGATACAATGAATATTGAAGTGCGTGCATTACCTGTTGTAGAAGCTGGAGGAGATTTGTTTGTTTGCGAAGATGATACAATTATTACCTTGGCTGGATTTAGCCCATCAGGAGGAATATGGAGTGGGAACGGAATTTCTGATTCAGCTGGAAGTTTTGACCCTGCGTTAGCAGGTGATGGTGTACACAAATTGTTATATACTTTTGCCGATACAGCTGGTTGTACTTCGTATGATTCATTGTCAGTTACTGTTTACGCTATTCCTGATGTAAGTGCCGGATCGGATACCTTGTATTGTAATGGTGACATAACAGTACATCTGCCAAGAGCTACACCAGTCGGAGGAGCATGGAGCGGACCTGGAGTTACCCAAGCTGCAGCTGGGCTTTTTAATCCAATGATGGCCGGTGGGGTAGGCGTATACGAGTTAATATACTACTATCAACATCCTTTTACGGGTTGTGATGATACCGATACGATTCAAGTAACAGTAATCGCTGCTGCTGAAGTGGAAGCAGGTCCTAATGATACGATTTGTATGGACCAAGGTCTTCTTCAACTTACAGCGTTTTCTCCGGCAAATGGGTATTGGAGTGGTAACGGTATCATCGACCCTTCGGCGGGTATTTTTGATCCGCAGGTGGCTGGTCCCGGCGATCATACCTTGCGTTATACTTACGGTAACGGAAGTTGTGAAGTGTATGATGAGAAAAATATCAATGTAATTGATCTTAGCTTTGTGGAT
>CBDUIU010000260.1:0-6258 GCA_965367335.1 uncultured Saprospiraceae bacterium | reverse complement strand
ACACCAAACGGACTTTAGTCCGAACACACCCCCCCTACCTTTACTTCTTACCCCGAACCGCTGCTTCGTAAGATTTCTTAGCCCACTTTGCCAGTTCCTTTTTATCTTCCAGCACCTCAACGGGAACTTCCCAGTAGGGCATCCCTTTCTTTTTCTTTTCCGAGAAATAAGGCTTCATACCCCGATCCTCAAAATCTTTTTTATTATGCTCATCGACTTTAAGTCGAAAAGTATCACCGCCAATTTTTCCAAACATCAAACCTTGATGAAAGAGGCCAATACCGCCAAACATTTTCTTGACATCTACTTGCCCAAATGCTGAAAGCTGATCAGTAATATAGTTTAAGAGTTCTTCTTTAACGGCCATTATCTATTTTTTTATTTGAGTGGAAGGTAGGAACAATTTAAAAGGATATCAAATTTACTTTTAATACGTCTTATAAATAAGGTTAGGAGTAGCAGATTTTCCAGATTCTTCGATGATCACTTAGTCGCGTAATTATGTTAAATTCATTTTTATAATTATATTTATCAGTTAGATGCTGATGTTTTTAAGCCCCGAACCCCTCCAATCATGAGAAAATTATTGTTATCCATTTTTGTAATTAGTTTATTTTCATTTCCGGCCCCGGCTCAATCACTCAAGGCTGATAGTTTAAAGGCCTTGATCACTCAAATGCCGGAAGATACCTTTCGCTTAAATTCGCTACTGGAATTGAGTACAGTCCTCTATCGGCTAGCTCCGGATTCGGCATTGATCTATGCGGCTCAGGCAAGAGATCTCGCCAATCAGTTGAACCAAAAAGAAGACCTCGCCTATGCCCTTAAATACCTGGGATTGGCTTATTATTTCAAAAGTGATTTTACTCAGGTCTTGAAATCCTGGGAGCAATCTATGGAAGTATTTCGATCTATTCCACATCCGCTGGGAATTAGTAATTTACTGAGTAACCTCGGAGCAGTGTACTACAGTAAAGGCGATGACTCCAAAGCGCTGGAGTACTATTTTGAATCCCTAAGGGTAGCACAGGAGTTAGGGGATCAACATCGGATCCTGACCGCCTATGTCAATATCGGGGCTGTCTATTCAAATGATGAAGCAACTCAGGATCAAGCGTTGGAAACCTTATCCAAAGCCCTGGCAACTAGTGAAGCGTTAAATGCTCAGGATGCTATTGGTACGACTGCCTTGAACCTCGGGGAGGTGTATTTGAAAAAAGGAGAAGCAGATTCCGCCTTGATTTATTTTGGCAAATCATTGGCTGCGTTTGAAAAGATCAAAGGACATTTGTCTACTGCACTTAATTTTACCGGGAGGCTTACGCAGAGAAAAAAAATTATGCCCTGGCAGAACAATTCCATCAACGGGCTTATGAAAATGCTAAAGCCAGAGATTCTAAAATTGAGATGGCTCAAGCACTGAGTAGTCAGGCGGATGTGTTCCAGCGGGAGCACAAATACGAGGCTGCCGTGGATGCTTATAATCAAGCTAGAGTGCTAGCGGAAGCAATTGGCGCCGACTCAGATTTACTCGAGGCCTACCAGGGTTTAGCTTCCTCCTATGCCGGGCTTGGGCGATTCAGTGAGGCTTATACCTACAAAGAAAAATTTACCCAACTAAAGGATCAAATTCGATCGGAAGAATACGACGAAAGACTGGGGAACCTTCGGTTTAAATTTGATTTGGAAAATAAAGAGAAAGAAATCGCTCTGCTCAACAAAGATAATGAAGTGCAGAAAGCTGAGATTGAACGGGCAGCTATTTTTAGAAAATTTTTGTATGCCATTGGAGGGCTATTGTTAAGCCTGGTGGGTGGTATTTCATTTCAGTATTGGTATGCCAGGCGAAGTAATAAATTGTTGGCGGAAGAAAGAAATCGATCAGAAAAAATATTACTGAATATTTTACCAAAAGATACTGCGGAAGAATTAAAGAAAAATGGTTTTGTAGAGGCAAGAAAGTTTGATCAAGTAACTGTTTTGTTTACAGATTTTAAGGAATTTACCAAGTTTGCCGAACAAACTCCCGCCGAAGAGTTGGTAAAAAGTGTTGATTTTTATTTTAAAAAATTTGACGAAATCACCAGTAAATATAATCTGGAAAAAATTAAAACGGTTGGGGATGCCTACATGTGTGCAGGAGGCTTACCTGTTCCTAATACGACCAACCCGATAGATGCCATCAAAGCAGCTATTGAAATCAATGAATTTGTCGATGAGCAGTTACGCCATCCCACCCCAGGGATTCATGCTTTTGAAGTGCGTGTTGGATTGCATACAGGGCCAGTAGTGGCTGGAGTAGTAGGCACCAAAAAATTTCAATATGACATCTGGGGAGATACGGTAAATATTGCTTCCCGCATGGAATCAGGTTCCTTGCCTGGTAAGATCAATATCTCCGAAGCAACCTACCGTTTAATTAATGAACAGTTTACTTGTACCTACCGGGGAGAAATTGAGGTCAAGCATTCTGGGAAATATAAAATGTATTTTGTTGAAGGTTCCATCGGAAAAGAACGCTCCGACCTGGAAACTGCCTCTTCAGGTGTATAAGTTTTAAATATAAAAAATGAATAGGGCATCCCTTTGCCCCCTCATCCCCCTTTCCCCCCTTTAAAAAGAATCCCCAACTGGCCTAAGTCGGTTGGGGATTCATCATCAACTCTGTTTTAATAATAACATCTTACGCTATTCTTTAAGCTTACCGCTTAATTACTTTAAACAAGCGGGTGGTATCACCATCGTCAACCCGGATCAGGTATAAGCCTGATGTTTCACCACTTAAATCCAGGTCCACTCGCCCTGCTTTCATCGTGGGGATAGTGCGCTGTTTTAATAATTTTCCTCTACCATCAAAGATCAATACACCTAAGGACTTAGGTTCAGCTAATTCAATGTCCAGGTGGAATTCTCCCTCCGTTGGGTTAGGATAAAGCAGGATCTTCGCTGCTGTTAAATCGGCTGACTCAGCGATGCGAACCTGTTCGTCGTTAAGGGCTCCTTGTGATAAAGTACCTGCTTGACTGCTAAGGGCAGTAGAACAAGGATCGGCATTAGAACCAGTACGTGATTTAGACCGACAGCCAAATGTTGTCAATTCCCATTTTAGATTTCCACCATTAGATAGAATATCAAAATAGACAATAGTATCTGGTAAAAAGACTTGAGGTAAAGTACCACTCCAGGAAGCAGAGGCAGGAGTAATTTTATTATTGTTTCCTGTTGGGACATAAATCGTATGAGGATTGTTATTTTCATACCTCAAAACCAATCTCCTGTTAAACCCGCCGACCGGAGGTGATAGGGTTTCTTTACAATCAATCTGCACACGAATCTTATCATTACAACCACCAGAAGGATTGACATATAGCGTTCCATTAACAATTGTTACCGTATAGCTATTGTTATTGCTCAGGCTGGCAGTAACAGGATAAACACCAGGAGCCGGAGGATTAGTTGCACCCTGTACGGTGTAAGTAACGGCTGGCGGATTGTTCTCATCTCCACAGACCAAACCACTAAAGCTTGAATTAAAGACGCTTGGTAATGGATCTCCTTCGTTAATAAAGGCATCGTCTACTGTGACGGTTAATGCAGCAGGGAGTATGGTTAGATTACCCGGCAGATAACTAGTCGCATAGTTCGACGCAGCTGGTTGTGGGTCAATGTTGATGGTGCTAGCTGTCGTACAACCATTGTCAGGGGTAAACTGGAAGTTACCAAAAACACCAGAAACCGTCTCCCCGTATGGTAATGTGCCCGGCTGAGTACTCACTGAAAAGTTGATCGTTTGATCTCCGTATGTTAGGGTATCATCATTTACGCTAATCGTAATCGGAGCTGGTAAAACGGTCAGCTGACCACTGATATATGTTGGGGTATAGTTCAACGGCTGCGGGGCACTTGCACTAATGAGGTGTGGACTTCCAAGAACCGGACATTGGCTACAGGAAGCGCTAATCGTCAGACTATCACCGAAAACATCTGAGGCAGTATCACCTAATAAAAAGCCGCTAAAAGTGGCAGAGAATTCTGGTTCTTCGCCGTAAACAACCGTCTCATTATCAACAGTAATCGTTAATGGGGCAGGATTAATAGTCAGGGTATCCGCTTCATAACTAACTATAAACTGATCGTTAAGCAAGCCACCGGCTACAATAAACTGCGTTCCTGCATCCAGTCCGGTTATAAAGCTAACCGGGCTAAATTTAAGGGTGTCATTTGCTTGCAAATTACCGTCCGACTCATTGAGGATCATCAAAGTTTCCTCAAACTCATTTAAGAAATTCTCTTGTGCACCAGCATAGCCTCCTGAATTGACCAGTGGAATGCCATTCACCAGTGGTATTCCATTGACTAAGGGAATGCCATTGACCAGAGGAATACCATTGACCAGAGGAATACCGTTGACCAGCGGGATACCGTTCACCAGTGGAATTCCATTCACCAAAGCCAGGCCTTTTACCACTTTTGCAGCGTTGACAAGGGCTAAGCCATTGGTTACAGAAGAGATAAGACCACTATCGATTACGGAAGGAATAAACAGATCCGAGCCAACATCAATTATTTTAGTATTAATGTTATAATCATTGACCAGCGGAATACCACGTTCGACAGCTGTAGGAGCAAGATCAATGACAGTCTGGGTCACGTAAAAAGTGAGATTGGTCAGGGATATACCATTGTCAATCCCATCATCGGTGATATCAATGGTGGGCTCTCCATTCACCAAAGGAATACCACGTTTAGTCAGAGAGATGCCATTCACCAATGCCAAACCATTGGTTACCGCAAGTGCATTCTGATGTTGAGCTGCTGTTTGTGATTGGATAGCTTGGCTCACCACGCCGTCAAAAATATATTCATACTGGATTTGGGGAAGTGGATCTCCATAAGTAATCGCTGGTGGAGATATTGGCCGGATGGTAACCGGCATCGGTGTGATGGTGTAAGTGCCTGGAACGGCCTCTAAAGTATATAGCTCATGAATGGCTGGGTTCAAAGTTGAGTCTACCCAATTGGCAAAGATGGCATAACCGGCATCAATGATTAAGCTGGACTCCGTTGCTCCGGTGCTCAGCTGAATAGCGGTATCCAGCATCGCAAGTATTTCCGGAGAAACAATGACCGTTGAGTCCAGGGGAACGATGGAATAAGTCAATGGCTCAATAGCTTCGCCATACTTTTTTGTTTTATCATCTACAACAATTCTAAGGTGCTCCAATACTGGATCGTTGAAAGTCAAAGAGTCAGAGGAGCCACCATCACTTCCATTGGTTAAAGGAGCAGATGGGTTAAATACATAGATGGGAGGATTACCAATAAATGCGGGGACTACAACTGATGCTGTACTATCATCAATGATGGTAACTGGCTCTAGAATCTCATCGCGGAAGAAGACTAAGGTAGAGTCATTGAAAAAGGCGCCTTCCAGAATAAGGGTGAAGGCAGTATCGCCGGGTTCTTGGCCAGCGCTTAGGTTTTCGGTGTTTAATGCGATGAGTTGGGGGGAAGGATTGGCAAAATCATCTATTGCCGCCAGGGCAGAGATAAAACCGTACCCATCGATATAGTTATGTGTTCCGGAATTGGAAGCAGTTTGCTGAAGTTGGCTTCGTATCCATTCACTATCAGATTGGAGCCCGGTATTTATCCCAAATTTGTTTTTGGCTTCTAACAATAATCCTGCAACTGCCGCCGCGTGTGGCGCCGCTGCCGAAGTACCAAAGAAGTTAGGTGTGCCATCGCTTTCCAGGTCGATCGAACCAAAGTTAACACTGGTGTTTACACCATTTGGCGCAGTGAAGTCCGGCTTCTCTCTCAGGACGCTTTCCCCGACAATGGAAGTGCCACCGGTGGAAGAAAATGCTTCTGTTTGACCCGTGTTATTGTAGCGCACAGCGCCAACAGTCATGGCTCCGCTTGCGTTGGCATGACCAACAATAGTAGCGTTGTCCGTTATACTACTTGGTAGGGGAGGCAGGTTGAGGTATTCTGCATCAAACTTACCAGTATCACCGGCGCGGAAAACAACGTATTTGAATTCCAGACTATTACTAGCGCTACCAGCCGCGCGTTGTATAACAATATTCGTGGAGGTAGGATTGACCACTTGAAAGGGCATCACCTCGATGGGGTCACCTCCTAGATTATTACGGTTAAACCCGTAAAGTATGCTGCCATTATCATCTACTAAGTAGAAATCAAGATCATTGACAGTAGCATTATTGGTTTCTCCAATGGAGTAAAAGTTGTCTT
>CBDUIU010000259.1:0-6259 GCA_965367335.1 uncultured Saprospiraceae bacterium | reverse complement strand
TGCAAGAAATCACTAAGATATGGCTCGCTAAGGTGGCGCCATTCATCATTGAAAACGGTGACGGAAGTAGGATTATCAACAGCCATACGAATATGTACTTTCAACAAAGCGCTCACTTGGTCTGTGGGTGGCTTTTCAGCTAGTTCTACTTGCCGCATTCCCTGTAAAAATGCATTTGCATTATCAAAACAAATCTTCTGCAGGATCTCTTCTTTAGATTTAATGTGGCTGTAAAAACTGGATGGCTTGAGCCCTACCCGATCCGCCAGATCGCGCATGGAAGCTGCTTTATATCCTTTTTCCCGAAACAGGATTGCAGCCTCAGCAAATATCCGTTCTTTACTCGTTTTCATTAATGTTCATCATAATTTACGATAATGGTTTCCGTACGCGGATGCGCTTGACAGGTCAGGATATATCCTTCTATCACCTCTTCTCGTTCTAATGCATAGTTGACATCCATATCAGCAGCACCCTCCATGATTTTGGCCCGGCAAGTCATACAAACTCCTCCTTTACAGGAAAATGGCAAATCAGCGCCCTGTTTCATCGCCGCATCTAATATACTTTCACCGCCATAAGGAAGATTAAATTCAAAAGAACTTCCATCAAGCACCACGGTTACCCGGCTTTCCTTTTGAGGATCAAAACTAGGAGTAGCAGGCAAAGGCGTACCTGAAGCTTTCGGCTTAGCACCTGGCGATGTAAACAATTCAATATGGATCTTATCGTCTTCAACACCTACTGATTCCAAGGCTTCCCTAATTGCAAGCATCATCGGTTCAGGGCCGCAAATAAAATATTCATCCACCGTTTTAGCATTAAAAAGATGGCGAGCAAATGCTTGACATTTTTCAACTGTAATAAAGCCATTAAATAAATCAGTGCCCAATTTTTCTTCACTGAATATATGGTGCACTGTCAATCGTTGCATATATTCATTTTTCAGGTCTTCTATATCCTGACGAAAAATAATGGAGTCAAATCCTCTATTTCCGTAGAACAGGATAAAACGGCTGTTGGGTTCTACTTGCAGGACAGTTTTTAGAATAGAAATAATCGGCGTAATCCCGCTTCCTCCAGCAAAACCAACATAAATTTTTTCCTGATCCGGTTTTACTTCACTGAAAAACTTCCCCATGGGTGTCATCACATCCAGGACATCTCCTACTTTCAATACTTCGTTAGCAAAGGTGGAAAACTTACCTCCAGGCACTTGCTTAATGGCTACCCGTAGTTCTTTTTCCAAAGGACTCACGCAGACAGAATAATTCCGACGAACTTCCTCTCCATTGATCTCCTTACGCAAGGTTAGGTATTGCCCTTGAATGAATTTATACGCTGACTGCAAGGTTTCTGGTACCTCAAAGGCGACAGAGACGGCATCCGCAGTCTCCCGACGTATGTCTTTGACTTTTAATGAATGGAAACTTGGCATATTTGATTCAGGTTTAACTATAGCTTAGGTTAAAACTATTTACGAACGATTGTTCGTATGCAAAGATAGAGAAAATGTTGGAATAGGAAAAGATAGAGAGAAAGAGATTTTATTATCATAAGACTAGATACACAAGAAGGTGTACCCTGCCTATAATCAGGATACACCTTCTGTCCAACGGAAAAGCAGAAATTAATCTAAAGACCCATTACGAAATGAGTCAATTTGCTTTTCAAGTTAGCAGCTTTGTTCTTATGCCAGCTACCACCTTTAGCTAAGCGATCGATCTTACTGATTACTTTAGGTAGAAACTTCTCCGCCTCTGTCTTTTCAGTCATCTCCCGTAGCTGTTTGATAGCCGTACGAGTTGCTTTTTTGTAGTAGCGGTTAGCTAAACGCTTCTTAGCATTTTGACGAACTCTTTTCTTTGCTGATTTATGATTAGCCATAATAAAGTATGATATATTAGATTCTATGACAAATTTCTACTAGATTCGAAATTCGGAGTGCAAATGTACTGCTTTTTCTTTTAATTGAAAAGACTTTAAATAAAAAATTTTAACTCAGCCACTTTATAAAACGACTTCCGAACAGATAGAATCCAAAACTCAAATCCTTGTTCACTTGTTCATAAGCCTCATTGTGGGAAAATACTAGATCTAATTCTATTATTCTCTACTAATTATTCCAGCACTTCTGGGAATTTTCTCGCATATTTGCTACAATTTTCCAGTCGGTATTTTACCTTCATTAAGTTGTGACCTCAGACCATAAGCTTTTTGAATGAAATCCAGCTATAGCACAAACAATCTAGAATAAACTACTCATGCAAGATTTTTCGTTTATCTCCAACGCACATCCCTCGACGATAGAGTCTATGTATCGACAATATCAGCAGGACCCTTCCTCCGTAGAAGAGTCTTGGGCTATGTTTTTTAAAGGCTTTGATTTCGCCCAATCTGCTAATGGGAACGGCCATACCAATGACCAATCTACCACAGTTGTTGACTCGGGCTTATTGAACAAAGAGTTTGGTGTGCAGTCGATTATTCATGGCTTTCGCAGTCGCGGCCATCTGCTTTCAACGACTAATCCTATCCGAGAACGTCGTGATCGCCGGCCTCATCTTGACTTGACGGACTATGGGCTGGATAAAAGTGACCTTAATCAGACTTTTAAAGCTGGAGAAGAATTAGGTTTAGAAAATGCCACTTTACAACAAGTGATAGACCACTTGAGAAAAATTTACTGTGGAAATATCGGCTTCGAATATGCCCACATTGAAAATCGCAAAAAACGGATGTGGCTTCGTGATAAGATTGAAAGCCGAAGAACCAGTGATTTCGGATTGAGTGATGAAAAGAAAGTTCGCATTCTGGAGAAATTGAATGAGGCGGTAATTTTTGAGAAATTTCTTCACACTAAGTATGTTGGTCAAAAACGATTTTCTTTAGAAGGTGGTGAGACAACCATTGCTGCTCTTGATGCCATCATTTCTATGGGTGCAGCGGATAAAGTGGAAGAAGTTGTCATTGGTATGGCGCATCGTGGTCGTTTGAATGTTTTGGCTAATACGATGAGAAAAACCTATGAACAAATCTTCAATGAGTTTGAGGGCGCAGCTATTCCAGATCAAAGTTTTGGAGACGGTGACGTAAAATATCACTTAGGTTTTTCTTCTCAAATTCAAAGAGCGGGTAAAACGGTGAACCTAAAACTAGTACCTAACCCCTCTCACCTGGAAGCCGTAAATACCGTCTTACAGGGATTTACCCGGGCTAAGGCAGATATCCTTTATGACCACGATTATGACAGAATTCTCCCTATCCTAATTCATGGAGATGCGGCACTTGCCGGTCAAGGTATCGTTTATGAAACGGTTCAGATGAGTCAATTAGACGGATATTATACCGGAGGGACTATCCATTTCGTAATCAATAATCAAGTTGGTTTTACGACTGACTTTGACGATGCTCGTTCTTCTACTTACAGCACCGGCGTAGCCAGTCTCGTGCAAGCTCCGGTTTTTCATGTTAATGGAGATGACCCGGAGGCCGTTATTTTTGCCGTAGAATTGGCAACAGAATATCGTCAGTTGTTTAACAATGATGTGTTCATCGATATGGTCTGTTATCGAAAACACGGACATAACGAAGGAGATGATCCACAGTTTACCCAGCCGGAAATGTATAAGTTTATTAAATCTCATCCCAATCCACGGGAGGTCTATTTAAACCAATTATTACAAAGGGGGGACATCAGTAAAGAGCGGGCCGACGAGCTGGAGCAATCCTTCTGGGATGATTTACAAGCTCGCCTGGATATGGTGCGTCAAACAGAACTTCCTTATGAGTACCAGGAGCCCGAGCAAGCCTGGCGGGCACTGAAAAAGACAACTGATCCGAAAGATTTTGAATCATCACCACCAACCGGTGTAGATAAAGCGAGACTGAAGGAAATTCTTAAGCACCTACAAACACTACCTGAGAACTTCAAACCATTGGGTAAAGTAAATCGCTTATTGAAAGGCAAGCAGAAATTAATTGACGCAAATGCTATGGACTGGGCGCTTGCAGAGTTAATGGCTTACGGCACCTTATTGCAGGATGGCCATAATATCCGCATGAGTGGACAGGATGTAAAGCGGGGTACTTTTTCACACCGTCATGCCATTTTTTACGATTCAAGTACTTACGAAGAATATAATCGCCTTAATCATTTACCTGACCGAAAAGGTAAATTTAATATTTACAATTCCTTTTTGTCTGAATTTGGTGTCCTGGGTTTTGAATATGGCTACTCGATGGCATCACCGGAATCACTGGTCATCTGGGAAGCACAATTCGGGGATTTCTATAACGGTGCACAAACAATTGTAGACCAATTTATCACTGCGGCAGAAAGCAAATGGCGACGGATGAGTGGACTGGTCATGTTGCTCCCTCATGGTTACGAAGGCCAGGGCCCGGAGCACTCCAGCGCACGTCTGGAGCGTTTCCTCCAACAATGTGCTGAATATAATATTACGGTTGCCAATATTTCTAAACCAGCGAACTTTTTCCATGCGATTCGTAGGCAATTGGCTCGTCCTTTCCGTAAGCCTTTGATCATCATGTCGCCAAAATCGTTACTTCGTCATCCCATGTGTATCTCTCCTTTAGAGGATTTTGCTGCAACTAAGTCCAATAGCTTTAAAGAATACTATGATGATGAGGCTATCAGCACTTCAGCTGCCAAAAAAGTCAAACGCATCTTATTGTGTTCCGGAAAAGTTTATTACGATTTGTTAGAAAAACAGCAAGCGGAAAAACGAAATGATGTGGCCATTATAAGAGTAGAACAACTTTATCCTTTTCCTAAAAAAGGCATTGATGCTCTATTTAACAAATATGCTAAAGCTGAAAAGTTCTGGGTTCAGGAAGAACCAAGGAATATGGGCGCTTGGGTATACATTCAATCCGTTTATCCGAATGAAGGGTTTGAGGTGATTTCACGTAAAGCGAGTGCTTCACCGGCGACAGGCTTTAAAAAAATACATGATCAGCAACAAAAAGAGATTGTGGACAAGGCCTTTGAAATATGAATTAGCAGTGTAACTTAAGTTTATTGGTTTAATAGTTTATCGCGTAGTTTTATCTCGCCTTTGGCATCATAGTTTTTGCGCTCGGCTCCACAAACCATGATGCTAAAGGTAAAATAAACCTGAGCTTTGCTCCAAAAAACTTTTAACATCTTCAAATAATAAAAATTTTTCGGACAACTCTTGTTACAAGCTCTGTAGCTATGGTCTTTCTGCTAACAGGCTTCGAGTCTAGCTTACTACTTTTCCTCCTTTTAATTGAATAATCCGCCCGGTTTTCGCTGCCAACTCTAAGTCATGAGTAACGACGACCAAGGTAGTTCCCGCCTCTTTATTAAGATCAAAAAGAAGTTGCTCAACTTGTTCACCTGTGGTTTCATCCAGATTTCCGGTAGGCTCATCCGCAAACAAAATGCTGGGGCTATTAGAAAAAGCCCTTGCTAATGCCACCCGTTGTTGCTCCCCGCCGGACAACTGATTCGGATAATGATCCATCCGATCTCCAAGTCCTACTTTAGATAAAAGCGCTGCTGCTCTTTCATGAGCATTAGATTCTCCGCGAAGCTCGAGGGGTACCATTACATTTTCCAAAGCGGTAAGGGTGGGTATAAGTTGAAAATTTTGAAAAATAAAACCCACGTGCTGATTGCGAACTGCTGCGCGCTCATCTTCATTTAAATCATCAAGCGCAACATCATTTAAACGAACAGAACCTGAACTGGCCCTATCCAGTCCAGCACAAAGCCCTAACAGGGTTGTTTTACCACTACCGGATGGCCCTACGATTGAAATCGTTTCGCCGGCTTTGACGGAGAAACTAACGCTATCTAATACAGTAAGCTTTCGGCCCTGGCTATCGTATGTTTTTGTGAGTGCTTGTACGGTAAGCATATATGAATTTAGTAATTAAAGCTCATCTCCACTGCTCCAACTATATGAATTGACAGAGGTGATAAGCAGAATAAAATAAAAGACACTGACTAAACAAACGCCCAGGCATTGAGAAGGTTTGTTGAGATCAAGGATAAAAACAAAAAGCCATCTCGCAAGAGACGACTTTATGCTTAATAAAAGGTCTAAATCAACCCAAGTTGATTTTAGGTGTTTTGCCTCGGCTTAATCCGAGACTATTAGTTGGTTTATCGTTTCCGAAACATATTTCCTAGCATTTTCATACCCATTCCCGCCAGGTCATCCATGATACTACCATCACCATCCTGATCAAGAAGTTTACCAATAAG
>CBDUIU010000258.1:0-6276 GCA_965367335.1 uncultured Saprospiraceae bacterium | reverse complement strand
ACTTTCTTCTCGACCAGATCGATAATTACAACCTAAAATAGCGATTACGGCAGGTTCATCAATCGGGTTATTGCAATCTGAGGACTCATAGTGAAAGTCAAATCGCCAGAGATTATATTGTGGTGTATATCCAGCCTGACAATGGAAGGCGCTTAATACAAATGGTCGCCCATCTTCCCTGGCATTATTGATCATAGAGCCGGTGCACCAGCCTATGCCCTCATCAAAAACTCGGAGAATCCGAACAATGCCTTTTTTCTCTGCCTGCCAATTAGCTCCCTCCGGGCAGTTAATGTTTACATGACAATTTAGGGCATCTCCATAACCTGCGGCATCTACCCGGTAGGTGTTCACGGGTAATTCCTGTAAGGTGGGCACCTCCAGCCGGTAGGCATAAAATATTTTTTCAATGCTTATTCTTCCTAAGCCTCTTGATATAGCTGGTTCAAAATATTCTAACACAGCCACCTCACCATCAATCATACCGGTTAGAAAACTACCGTCTGCTTGGTTATTCCGATGGGTGTAGGCACCTCGAATTTGTTTCCCATTTGGGCTGTACATATAAAACTTACTGCCAAGAGGAAGATGGAAGTCTTTGTAAACTACAAACAGACCTTTCGCTTTAGCGGCATGAAGTTCCAATCGCCAAATGCGATCGCCATTGTCTAGCTCCTCCCATTGGCCATGGGTGTAAAGATCAAAGTTGACTTTGATGGGGGCGGCAAACCTATTACCACCCGGTATGGCTGCATCTTCTTTTGCCACCTGGATCATATCTAATGGGATAATAGATTGACGCGCATTATCGGTCATGGGGCCTATTCCCTGGTGATTGAGTCCCATAGGTTGGCCTCCGGAGCTGAATTGCCCGTAACTGATGAGACTGTATAAGCAGCATAGGAAAAGCAAGGGAAAGCTTAGTCGATGTGTATTGTTCATGGTATTAAAGTGTAAGATTCCTGGGGGGAATCAGTGTCGGTCCTTGTGGAAAAATTTTATAGGAATACGGTATTGGGAGGGAATTACTAAATGTAATTGTTGGTAAAGTTAAACATTTTTCAAAGGAAAGTCAAAAAAATAGCGCAGTAGCAGACCCCGGTAAAGCGAAGTTATGGTGAAGTTTCTGTAAGGATTTTTTAAAAAAAAAATGAAAGCTGCCAATTATTCAAAAGTACAAAGTATTTTTGCCGGGCAATTTTTAATTATTTCATTTTTGTATTAAACCAAAAAGTGAAAAACACCTATTTTGATTTGATTGATCAGACCTTTTACTTTCCACAGGAAGGGTTTGATTTGGAAAATGGAAAACTGCTTTTTAATGGCGTTCCTGTACATTATCTGATAAAAAAATATGGTACGCCATTGCGTATCAGTTACCTTCCTCGGATTGGGACACAAATCAAAAAAGCCAGGAATCTATTTAACCGAGCCATCAAGACACTGGGCTATAAAGGCAAGTATTATTATTGTTATTGCACTAAAAGTTCTCATTTTAGTTATGTGATGGATGAGGTGCTAGAGCAAAAGGTACAATTAGAAACATCCTCAACTTTTGACATTGATATAATCCGGAAGCTCTATGAGCAGGGTAAAGTGAAAAAGGATATCATTATCGTTAACAATGGGTTTAAAACAAAAAATTACGCCCGCAAGATTAGTGAACTGATTAATGATGGGTTTAAAAATGTCATTCCTGTATTAGACAATAAAGAAGAACTGCATTATTATGAAGAAATGGTTGATGGGGCCTGCAATATCGGTCTGCGTATAGCTACTGAAGAAGAACCCCATTTTGAGTTTTATACCTCCAGGCTGGGTATTCGAAATTCCGAAATTATTTCCTTTTACCAGGATAAACTGGCCAATCATCCTAAGTTTAAAGTGAAAATGCTCCATTTCTTTGTTGATACGGGCATTCGTGATAATATCTACTACTGGGGTGAACTTAAAAAAGCGCTGAAAACTTACAGCGAACTTAAAAAGCTTTGTCCGGAGCTGGAAGCATTGAATATTGGTGGGGGCATGCCTATCCGAAATTCATTAAGCTTTGAGTTTGATTATAAATATATGATCAAAGAGATTGTCAGTTTAATCCAACAAGTTTGTGAAGAGGATGAGATCCCCGAACCTGATATCTATACGGAATTTGGAAGTTATACAGTAGGGGAGAGCGCCGCAACCATATTTTCCGTGATTGGCCAAAAACTGCAAAATGATTCTGAGTTGTGGTATATGATCGATAATTCTCTGATGACTACCTTACCTGATTCCTGGGGAATTGCTCAGCGATTCGTTCTACTGCCTATCAACAAATGGAACAATGAATACCGCCGGGTCAACATTGGCGGCCTGAGCTGTGATAACTCTGATTATTATAATTCCGAGGCTCACGCGAATCAAGTCTATCTTCCTCGGATTGAGCCCGATGATGAAGAACCGCTCTATTTAGGATTCTTTCATACCGGTGCTTACCAGGAGTCGATATCCGGCTATGGGGGTATCAAACATTGTCTAATTCCTGCCCCCAAGCACATCATCGTAGATAAGGACGAAAAGGGTAATCTGGTTGATTACATTTATAAAGAAGAACAGCGCGCTGAAGAGATGTTGAGGATACTTGGGTACTAAGATCAGCACCAAGCCCTTCTATCTCTACATTTATTAAAAAAATCCCTTAACTTTGTCATAGAAGGGAGTAATAATCAGTATACTATATATACTGATACAAGCATTTCGTAAATGTCCATAGATGTACCTAAAAGTATAGCTCGCCTCTTATACGAGCAGCCCTCGGTAGGAATACCTGGGCTTGGCAGTATTATCTCTACCTATCGATCAGCAAGTATCGATCGGGTGCAGGGCTTATTACATCCACCAGCTAAAAACTTGCGGTTTGATGAAAATGAGCAGGTGAGTGATGAGCAATTACTGCGCTTTTTACAACAGGAATATAATATTCCACTGGAAGAAGCGCGGATGGTAGTCAATCAATTTGTTAGTGATATAAAATCCGCATTGGATCGTAGAGAAATTTTCTTAATCCCGGAAGTGGGGCGGATATACAAAGATTATGAGCATCGATACCAGTTCCTTCAGGATAGTACAAATTTCAACCTGGAGGTATTTGGCTTACCGACTATTCAATTTTATCCTATCCTTCGTAGTAAAGACTCAATTTTCCGTGAAGCGGATCCACCTGTCACCAAACCGCAAAAAAGCCGTTTACAATCTTTATTAGTTGCACTGCCTAATCTTCGCGTTTCTGCAGCTATGACAGCCGGACTGATGGGCTTGGCACTGACTACCGCACTTATCTACTACGGGATCAATAAAAAATATGCGACGGATGCTCAAGCTTTGCCGGTAGCTGAAAAAAGACTTAATAAAAATCCTTTAGAAGACAGAGCTTCTGTTTTTGATACCCAACGTATACCGGATGAAGAGGCGGCCATGATTACACCCGAAGAGGAAGAAGACACTGATATCGCTTTCATTGAAGAGAAAGTTCCGGAAGTAGAAGAGGAAAACGTTACGCCTGGTGGTTCTTTGTTCAACACTGAGCTTGAGCCTACTATTGAAACGGAAGAATCTACTTATTTGCCAGAGCAAAAGTCCTGTGTTTTGATCATTGGAGCATTTAGCAAGAAGAAAGGAGCAGAAAAACGGATTCGTCAGATTTACGAATTGGGTTTTGATGCGTATCGGGATGAAAAAAATGGGCTGAACCGTGTCGGTGTCCAATTTGCCTATGATACTAAAAGTGATATTCGCCGGGTCACAAGTAAGCTGAAAAAGCGATTTGATGTAAACCCTTGGGTCTTGAAAAAATAGACCACTAACTCCGCAATTACCCTTTTTAACCCTGCTTTATATTTTCCCCAAAGCGTAACACTCCCGTGTTGCGCTTTTCTATTGAAGTTTTTCCTTTGAAAAAGCTGCTCATTCTCAATTTGTCTCCAGCAATGTTCCAAAGTCAACAATAGTAATTTTACTAATCTGGCCAATTCCCATGTAGAATTTGGTTTAACTTGTACTTTGTAATATAATAGTGATTGAATTATATTTTGCACAATTATATTTTATCTATTTAATAATTATTGCAAACAATCAGAATTATATTTTGTTTTTGAACTATAAAGCAGCTACATTTGTGCTCGCTTTAGATTAGCATCCTAACAGGGATATTTTTATTAATTTGGACCCATGAATAGCTTGAATGTACCTCAATTAAGACATATTGATACCGGCCATTTTTTTCTAATTGCCGGACCTTGTGCGATTGAAAGTGAAGCAATTGCTGAAGAGATAGCCTCGCAATTGGTTGAGCTGACCGAGCGGCTCCAAATTCCCTTTATTTTCAAGGGTTCCTACCGAAAAGCCAATCGGTCACGTCTTGACTCATTTACCGGAATAGGAGATAAAGAAGCGCTGTCAATTCTTGGTAAGATCCGTGATAATTATCGGATTCCGGTTACCACGGATGTACATACAGTGGAGGAAGTAGCCCTAGCAGCTCAATATGTCGATATTTTGCAAATTCCGGCCTTTTTGTGTAGGCAAACTGATTTGATAATAGCAGCAGCGAAAACAGGGAAGGTGGTGAACATCAAGAAAGGTCAGTTTATGAGCCCGGAATCGATGCAATTTGCGCGTCAAAAAGTCTTAGATAGCGGAAATGATCAGGCTTGGCTTACTGAACGCGGGACAACCTTCGGGTACCAGGATTTAATCGTTGATTTTCGTGGCATTCCCGTCATGCAAAGCTTTGGTGGACCGGTCGTTTTGGATTGCACCCATTCCTTGCAACAGCCAAATCAATCTGTTGGGGTAACCGGTGGCCGCCCAGCCTTAATTGAGACGATCGCCAAAGCAGGAATCGCAGTGGGAGTGGATGGTCTGTTTATAGAGACCCATCCAAACCCAGCAGAAGCAAAATCTGATGGAGCGAATATGCTTCCATTACATGAAATGGAACTATTATTGACTAAACTATTGTTAATAAGTAAGGCCCTGATTTAGCGGGTTTTATTGATGACTATTTAAGCTTATTTTATTTGTCAAGTACTTGACAATTTGGAATAATATTATTAACTTTAAGCAAATTAGAAACAAAGATTTTGATTCTTTTTTCTTTTATAAAAAAGGTATCCTATGACTACACTTAACACTTATCTTACACTTGCTCTTCTCGGTTGTGCTACCATGGTAGTTGAGGCACAGTCTGGCGAAAAATTACTCGTCAAATCTTTCAATTTACAAGGTAAAGAGACCGTCACACTCGATCTTGGTGGAGATGTGGATGTGCAAACCTGGACAAACGATATTATTCGGATTCAAATGAATATCATGCTACCTAGTGGCAATAATACCATGCTCAAATCGCTCATTAAAGCTGGTCGCTATCAATTGCGTTCTAAAATTCAAAATGATGAATTCCTGGTCTTTGCGCCAAACCTCCAAAGAGAGGTGAAGGTTCAAGGTGATTTACTGACAGAAAAAATCAGTTTTACCGTCTTTGCACCAGAGGATGTTATTGTGAAAATGGCTGGAGAAGCTTCTACCAGTCGTGCAACCGCCCCCAATTCGTCATCCAGTTTATAACAATAGTGTTTGTTAGAGCGTTTTAAGAGTATAACATCGGAAGGTGTTATACTCTTTTTAATTTTGGAGGTACTTTATTGG
The DNA here is from genome assembly GCA_965367335.1 of uncultured Saprospiraceae bacterium. Lineage (GTDB taxonomy): Bacteria > Bacteroidota > Bacteroidia > Chitinophagales > Saprospiraceae > CBDUIU01. Next base: position 591 of record CBDUIU010000258.1, on the reverse strand, counting down.
CAACTTCTATAGTTCATACCCTGCAAGGGTTATATTTATCTTAAATTTATTCATAAAATAGCTATTCCAAAAAATTAAAAATATATTGCACGGTGCCTACTAAGGAACTCCCCGTAAACACTAACAAACAGTTTTTATGAAACATGCACTTTTGTCAATGCTCTTCGCATTGGCGTTCTTAGCGAATATCCACGCACAAAAAGGCAAGGCATTTTTTCAAACTTTCGACGTTGAAGGAATGAATGCCGTTAAAATTTCTATTTCAGATGAATTTACCGTTGAAAAATGGGTCAATCGATCTGCTATTTTAATAGAAACTTCGGTCTCTCTCACTAATGTCTCCGACAAAGTATACAATTTTCACATGAATAGTGGTCGTTATGATCTGACCGAGTTGGATGATGAGGGCACACAACTGATTATTGGGGCCAAGCATCCAGTCCGATCTATCGTGGATGGTGTGGAGTCTGTCAAAGTGACCATATTTATCCCCGAAGACTTTGAAATGATCAATGAAAATACTTTTGTCCGCAAAACCCAAACGGAGGATGCCGTGACAAGTAAAGATCAACAAGATTAAGTTTTACGAAT
>CBDUIU010000257.1:0-6291 GCA_965367335.1 uncultured Saprospiraceae bacterium | reverse complement strand
TTTTAAATTCCGTCAAGGAAGGAGTGTTAGTGAAAATGCAAGAAAATGCAGTCACCTTTTATACCGGAGCGATTCAGGTACATCAACCCGGTTACTGGGATGAGCAAACCCTGGATAACAGTTTCATTCCGCATGACTCCCTAAAACAGATTGTCCTGGATTATCCCGGCGTTGAAGCCGTTACTTCCCGGCTGGAATCCTTTGCACTTGCTGCTTCCGTAAATTACACGAAAGGCTGCATGGTTGTCGGTATTGACCCGGGAAATGAGACGCAGATTACAGAACTGGAATCAAAACTAGACACTGGAGAATATTTGGAGCCAAACGATCAGCAGGTGATGTTAACCACGGGATTGGCAGACTACTTGAGGCTCGGGCTAGGAGATACTTTGGTTTTGATCGGGCAAGGGTTCCATGGTGTCAGTGCTGCCGGGAAGTATCAAATAAAGGGGCTGATCAAACTAGCCTCTCCGGAATTGAACAAGCGCATGGTTTATCTTCCGTTGCAACTTGCCCAAGCCTGGTTAGGAGCAGCGGACCGATCAACTGGCCTGGTACTGAAGGTCGATAATGTCAGCAAGGCGGAAAGTATTAGCCGTGGCTTGGCTGCCAAACTTCCGAATTATGAAGTGATGGGCTGGAAGGAATTATTACCGGAACTGAATCAAGTACTGGAAGGGGAACGTGCGGAAAGTGTTATTTTTCTCTTCGTATTATACCTTTTGATCTCATTTGGCATCTTCGGAACTATTTTGATGATGTTAATGGAGCGACAATATGAGTTTGGTGTTTTGGTCGCCATTGGTATGCGAAGAATGAGGTTGTCCGGGATTGTTGTGTTAGAAAATATCTTTATATCCGTTTTAGGCGCCCTGCTTGGTACCCTGCTTAGTGTCCCTGTGATTTTATATTTTTATAAATATCCTATTGAACTCGGAGGAACATTAAAGGATGCATACGAAAATTTTGGTTTTGAGCCGATCTTTTATTTTTCAATTGAACCGCAAATTTTTTATTCTCAAACCATCGTCGTTTTGTGTATTGCCCTGGTGTTGTCCTTGTATCCTTTGTTGAAATTGTTATACTTAGACCCGGTCAAGGCTATGCGAAAATGAGGACAAGGGGAAATAGCTAAGGCGTTTTCCCTCAGTGCAGCAGTTTTTAGTCGCCGTTAATTAAAATCTTTAATTTTTACTTCATGACTTCTGCAAAAGATCTTTTAATAATCTACTTATGATTGCCAAGATAGCCTGGAAAAATATTTGGCGAAACCGCTTGCGTAGCCTCCTCGTGATGTTGTCTATCATCCTGGGGATGTGGGTAGGTACTTTTATCCTGGCCTTCATCTTTGGCATCGTGGAACAGCGGATCAATGATGCGATCGGCTATGAAATTTCTCACATCCAATGGCATCATCCGGATTTTCAGGCGGATAATGACCCTCAATATGTTATCCCTAACTCTGCGGATATTCTTGCTCAATTAAGCCATCTGGAGACCGTCAAAGCTGTCTCCGGACGTACCCTGGCTTTTGGTATGGTAACAGCTCCAACAACTAGCTCTGGAGGAAAATTTATCGGGATTGAACCGGATAAAGAACAGGCGGTCACCCAACTACCCGATTGGCTGGTTGAGGGTGAATACCTGAACGAAGAAAGCCGTAATAAAGTACTGATCGGAAAACGGCTGGCAAAGAAACTAAAGGTAAAACTTCGTTCCAAAATTGTCCTGACTTTTCAGGATACGGCCTACAATATTGTTGCCGGCGCTTTTCGTGTTTGTGGTATTTATCAGGCAACCAATTCTACGATTGAAAATAGTAACCTCTATGTTCGGCAAAGTGATCTGGATCGACTAATGGAAACACAGGGGAACGTACATGAGATTGCAATGTTATTAAACCAATCGGATCAGGTAGATGCTTTTGTAGCCAATCAAGGTGCAGTCTACCCGGAGTTGAGTATTCAAAGTTGGAAAGAAATTTCTCCTGAATTGGCCATTATGATCGATTCGCTGGATCAATACATGGTGATCCTGTTAGTGATTATTTTGCTGGCGCTTTCCTTCGGAATTATCAATACGATGCTCATGGCGGTATTGGAGCGGGTGCGGGAATTGGGCGTATTGATGGCGATCGGCATGAACAAATTTCGCCTGTTTAGCATGATTTTTTTAGAAACCTTTTTTCTCGTTGGACTGGCAGCACCGCTAGGGTTATTGTTGGGCTATGTGACCATCGCTTACCTCGGATCTGCGGGAATGGACGTATCCGGTCTCTATAAGGAAGGGTATCAGGCTTTTGGTGTTCAACCGATTATTTATCCGCAACTGGCAGGCTTCTATTATTTCCGTATATTAATCTTGGTTGGGATCACGGCTTTGATTGCATCGGTTTATCCGGCCTATACCGCGCTGCGTTTAGATCCGGTACAGGCAATCAGAAAAATCTAACTTATGAAATCTCACGATCACGCTAATTGTGTTATTCACACAGAAGAACTTAATAAGATCTACGACAGTGGTGCGGTTCCCGTACACGCGGTGAACAACGTACATCTACATATTGAAAAGGGAGAATTTTCAGCTTTAGTCGGCCCTTCGGGTTCTGGAAAAACGACCTTGCTCAACCTCATTGGCGGACTGGATACTCCAACTTCCGGAAAAGTATGGATCAATAATGTGAACCTTTCAGAGCTAAGCAAAAATAAGTTAATTGATTTTCGATTGCATAATATTGGGTTTGTTTTTCAGGCCTATAATCTGATACCCGTACTAACTGCCTGGGAAAATATTGAGTTTGTGATGTTGTTGCAAAAAAGATCAAAAGAAGAACGGGATGCACGTGTGCACAAATTGTTAGAAGAAGTTGGTTTGTTGGACAAAGCCCACGAGCGACCGGCTAAGCTCTCCGGCGGTCAACAACAAAGGGTCGCTGTCGCCAGAGCCCTTGCCTCCAAGCCACAATTCGTACTAGCGGATGAACCTACCGCTAACCTGGATTCAAAAACAGCAGAACAATTGCTTGACATGATGGCCCGACTTAATCAGGAAGAAAATATGACCTTTCTGTTTTCGACTCACGATCAACGGGTGATTGACCGGGCCCGACGGGTGATTACTTTAGTGGATGGGGCTATCCATTCGGATGTCAAACAAAATATTCCCGGGAAGCCACTTTCTCCAGCCTCCCGGATTTATAAATAATATCTGGAAGCTGATTGCCCGGCCTCCTGCTTTTTACAAATGAAAGTTATCTACAAATATCTTCTCTTCTCTTGTGTTAGTCTGTGTTTTAGTTGGACTACAAAAGCCCAGGACGAAGCACTCCCCAAATGGCAGCTCAACGGCTACCTCAAAGAAATGGTCACCCTTGACTGGAGCGAAGATCAACCACAACTCGATAATCTACTCCACCAGCGATTAAACTTTAAATGGTTTCCATCTTCCCATGTTAATGTATATCTCGAACTACGATCTCGGTTGTTTTTCGGGAAAAGTGTTAGTGAGCAGCCCTTCTTTGGAGACCTGGTTGACGTAAATAATGACTACTTTGACCTATCACTGCAATTTCCCAAGAAGCAAAAATGGTTATTCCATAGTATGTTGGACCGGGCTTACCTGGAATGGTATAAGGACGATTGGGAAGTACGGCTTGGAAGACAACGCATTAATTGGGGCGTCAATCTTGTATGGAATCCCAACGATCTTTTTAATGCCTATTCTTACTTTGATTTTGATTATACGGAACGTCCGGGGAGTGATGCCCTCCTGGTCAAAAAATACCTGGGCTTTGCCTCCAGTATCGAATTAGCAGCTAGTATGGCTGATGATTTCGATGACATGACCCTGGCAAGTATGTTTCGTTGGAATAAGTGGAACTACGATTTCCAGGTGCTGGCAGCCAAAGCCCGGGAAGATCTGACCGTCGGAGTAGGGTGGGCTGGTAATTTGGGGACAGCGGGCTTCAAAGGGGAAGCTGCTTATTTTTATCCTTACCGGGAAAGTAGCCTGTTGGATGCTGCTGTGATTACCTCTATTTCCGCAGATTATGCATTTCAAAATACGCTGTATCTGCATGCTGCTGTTTTGTATAACAGTGAAGGTACGCATCAATGGGGCCCGGAGGGCTTAAGCTTTTTTAGCCTTGAACCCTTGACCGTACGGAGCTTGTCACCTTTTCCCTGGTCGGTTTTTCTACAATCGACCTACGAATTGCATCCTTTACTTCGCGGAGGTATGGCTGTTATTTATTTTCCCGGTAGTCGGAATGCTTTATTTCTCAATCCCAGCCTGGATTATTCGATGAGCGGAAACTGGGATTTGAGTTTGATCGTGCAGTGGTATTATGATAAATGGAATAAGGACTATCAAGCGTTGGCCCGCTTGGTTTATCTGCGCGCGAAATATAGCTTTTAAGGAATACATCGTATACTATGGATCCGTATTCAAGGTGTTATCTTTTTTCCAGATCAGTATCACTTCTTTTTTTTGCCTGCTGCATGACATAAAATATTTCCCGAGCGATCAAACGGCAGGTATGGTCATATGCGGCGGACTCAGTAGGGGTGCCATCAAAGTTTTTGGGATCATCAAAAGGTAAAGAAAACCGGGCTTCGGCTCCGGAGACAATAGGACAGGATTGATCTGCGCTATTGCAAACCATGATGGCGGCGAAGTTTGCTGAAGGGTTCACCGCATCATCGTATTTTTTTGAGAAGATCAGTTTGTCAGGAGAACTAGCTTTGTCCTTGAGATAATTCGCAGTATATCTCGGATTTTCCGATTGGCTCGATTTAGTAATCTCAAACCCAGCTCTTTTCATGGCTGCCACGGCTCGTGGGTTGAATGCCGTTGCTTCGGTACCACCAGAATAAGAGCCCACCTGATCAATACCATACCATGCTGCCGCCGCTTCCAACCAGAGTTGGCCCATGTGACTGCGTCTGGAATTATGGGTACAAATAACGGTGAATTGAATAGCTTGATGAGCTGCCTGCTTTTTGTAAATATATTCGCTAATCTCCTCCAGAAGGATTTTCCGTTCATCAGAGATCTTATCAAATTCCGCTGGTAAGGTTTGACAATATTGGGCTAGTTTGGCTTGTAAATTCTTAGCGGTAGGTTGACTAAAGCTGAAAGACGACATAGTTGTGAAGAAGGTTAAGGTGAGTAATGAAATTGTCCAAGATACCATTATAAATAGTAGGCAATATTGCAATAAAAGAACTGATGACGCAAATATGAAATGTAAAGTTATTATTAATTATTCTGAGCGCTTTAAGTTGATAAAGATCAGTAAGTAGAATTGACAGAGGTCATTTTCTGATGATAGAAAAAATACCACATTGTGAATAAAACAGCATGAGATATCTTCTTCTGTTTATCCTGTTTCTTCATGGCCTGATCCATATTCTCGGTTTCAACAAAGCTTTTAAAATCGGTGATACTACTCGGTTAACCAAGTCTATTTCCGTTCCGGAAGGGATATTGTGGTTGATCGTGGCCCTCCTTTTTTTGGCAAGTATGATCCCCTTTTTTCGCCATCAGGATTCTTGGGCAATGATTGCCGTCATTGCAGTTGTTATCTCGCAGGTTTTGATCTTCGGAGCCTGGCATGACGCTAAATTTGGTACCCTGGCCAATCTAATCATTTTGCTGCTTGCCTTACCGGTGTTGGGCAGTCGAAATTTTGAAAATAACTTTCAGCGGGATGTTCAAAAGGCTTTGGAACAATCTACGTTGGCTTCTGAGACACTTGTCTCTGAAAGCGATTTGCTTCCTTTGCCAGTGCCGGTGCAAAAATATTTACGCTATGTAGGTGTGCCAGGAAAACCTAAGGTCAGAAATGTGAAAATTACTTTCGAAGGAGAGATGCGGGGGAAAGGAGAGGACTGGTTTAAATTTACTTCCGAACAATACAATTTCATAGATGAACCTACTCGCTTATTTTTTATGAAAGCGAAGGTAAAAGGATTGCCGACGGCCGCATATCATGCCTATCGGGATGGAAAAGCCAAGATGGATGTAAAAGTGCTCTCACTTTACTCCGTCGTTGATATCGAATCCGAGGAGCTGTTCCGGACAGAGACGGTCACTTTCTTCAATGACCTCTGCCTCTTTGCTCCGGCCGCACTGATCCATCCGGCGATCAAATGGGAATCTGTGGATGAAACCACCGTCATCGCAAAATATACAAATCGTGACATGACCATTTCCGCAACATTGTATTTTAATGATGAGGGACAATTGGTCAACTTTATTTCTGATGACCGTATGGATATCAATGAAGGT
>CBDUIU010000256.1:0-6295 GCA_965367335.1 uncultured Saprospiraceae bacterium | reverse complement strand
GAAGCCCAGTTGGACGCTCGCTTCGAACGAATTCTTGCTTATATGAATAATGACGTGACTCAGTTTGAAGCATATTATGGTCAAACGATTCCCGAGGTTAAAGAGCAGTTTCGCGAGGACTTGAAAAACCAGCTACTGGCAGAAAGAATGCAAGGTACAATCATGGAAAATGTTACTATTACGCCCTCAGGGGTTAAAGCATTTTTTGATCAAATTCCTACGGATAGCCTCCCTTACTTCAACTCTGAAGTAGAATTGGGAGAGATCGTTTATCGGCCAAAAGTAAATGACGAGCAAAAGGCCATTGCCCGGGCCACTTTAGAAAAAGCAAAGGCGGAACTAGACGCTGGTGGTGATTTTGCGGAGCTCGCTCAAAAGTATTCACAAGATGGTTCTGCACGTGCAGGAGGTGACTTAGGCTGGGCTCGCCGGGGAAGTTTTGTATCCGAGTTTGAAGCAGCTGCTTATAATCTTGAGCCTGGTGAAACTTCTGACATTGTAGAAACGGAGTTTGGGTTTCACATCATTCAATTGCTGGAGAGACGGGGGAACAGCATCCATACTCGCCACATTCTCATCCGTCCGGAAATCACACAGGCTGACCTGGACCTGGCTTTAGCAAAAATGAAGGAGATTCGGGAAGATATCCTGAAAGACTCTCTCCAGTTTGCCCGTGCCGTAAAACTTTACTCAGACGAGAACCAAATGAGCTATAATAACGGGGGTAATATGGTTAACCCTAAATCCAATAATACCTTTTTCGAGATTGGTGACTTGGAGCCTGATGTCTATTTTGCCATTGATACGCTTGCGGTTGGTGGTATATCTGCACCTATCGAAATGCGTTTCCCAAACGGGGAGAAGGCTTATCGCATGGTTCAGCTTAAATCCAGATCCAGTCCACACAAAGCCAGTTTGTCAAAAGATTACTCCAAGATCAAAAAAGCTGCATTGGAAGCGAAAAAAGGAGAATATATCAAACAATGGGTTGCTGAACACATTGGAAATACCTTTGTTGAGGTCGAACTTGGTTTCCAATCTTGTCCAACTATGAAGAATTGGTTGATTGAAAAGACGCGTCCTTAGAGTGTGAAAGCAAGCTCATATATGGACCTAAAAAAGACGGTGCTGATCAAAACAGCACCGTCTTTTTTAGATTACAAATCCACGTTTCGAATTGAAACTATTCTTCCATATTGTGAAACACATTCTGTACATCCTCATCCTCTTCAATTTTTTCGAGTAGTTTTTCGACATCCGCCATTTGTTCGGGGGTGAGCTTTTTCATCGTAGCAGGAATCCGGTCAAAGCCGGAACTGTAAACCTCAAAGCCTTTGTCTTCGATCGCTTTTTGTAATGCCCCGAAATCGCTAAACAACCCATAGATCATCACTTTACCATCTTCGTCCTCAAACAACTCTTCGCAACCATCATCAATTAGTTCAAATTCAAGTTCTTCCAGGTCTTGTTCTGGCTTTTCGATTTTAAAAAAGCATTTATGCTCAAACATATAATCGACGGAACCGGATGTTCCCAAACTTCCATTACACTTGTTAAAATAACTACGGACATTAGCTACTGTACGGGTGTTATTATCCGTAGCTGCTTCAATGAGGATAGCAACACCATGTGGGGCATACCCTTCAAATACAACCTCTTTAAAATCCGCTACATCTTTGGCCGTTGCCTTTTTGATTGCCCTCTCAACATTGTCATTAGGCATATTTTCTGACCTTGCATTTTGGATAGCGGCACGGAGGCGAGCGTTTGTATCCGGGTCAGGCCCACCTTCTTTTACAGAAATGGTAATCTCTTTACCGATACGAGTAAACGTTTTGGCCATATGGGCCCAACGCTTCATTTTACGTGCTTTGCGATATTCAAATGCTCTTCCCATAACAAAGAATAAAAGATTTTAAATTGCGCTAAATTCTAAATTCGTGCGCAAAGATCGTTAATCATCGGAAAAAACACAAGGGTTGATAAAAGTCATACCTCTTCCGCTAGGTCAATCAATTTTCATTCGGAACTAAAACATAGCCATACTTAGCCAAAATTTTTCTACCTTCTTCCGAGAAGATAAAGTCAAAAAAACGTTGTGCCATCTCCGGTTGTCTTTTTTGTCCTACTTTGGTAATAACAATCCCTTGCTGAATGGGTTGATATAGCCGAGCGTCTATTTCGAGCCATCGTCCTTTATCTTTCCAGTCAGGAGATAACACAATTGATTTTGCGGTAATTCCGATATCACAAACCTCAGAAATAATGTATTGATTGGTTTGTGCAATACTTTCACCATAGACTAACTTTTTACGCACAATGCTCAGCAGGCCTAACTGCTCCAAAGCGCTGATCGCCTCTTCTCCGTAAGGTGCATTTTTAGGGTTAGCAATAGCAATTTTTTTAATTGTTGTTGATTTTACAATAGGCATGGTATCTTGTAAATCGAATGACTTCATTGTCCACCAAACCAAAGCTCCTAAGGCATATACTTTGGGAGGGCCAACGGTTAAGCTATCCTGGTATAATGATTCAGGGTATTTCATATTGGCCGAAATGAAGAGATCATAGGGAGCTCCTTGTTGAATTTGTGCCGTAAGTTTACCCGAGGAACCAACCATTAAATTGACAGGAATATCGTATTTTTGGAAAAATGCCACCTTAATATCTTCTATTGCAAACTGAACATTTGCTGCTACAGCTACGGACAAAGGTTGCACTTCAGAAGTGTTGGGGCCGGATTGAGTACAGTTAGTTAAGCCAATCAAATAGCTCAGTAACAAAATTTGATACGCAGCAATTTTAAAGTATGAAAAAAGTTTCATATCTTTGAATGATGGTGAATAAGTCCTAACGTATGTGATGCTCATCACTGCAAAATCCTGAAAGTATCCTTTTCTTTGCATTATAAAAATATTAAAACCAATAAATATTATGAAGGTCGAACAAATATATACTGGATGTTTAGCGCAAGGAGCTTATTACATCGAAAGCAACGGAGAGGCTGCAATTATTGATCCGCTCCGCGAAACTGCTCCTTATATAGAAAAAGCCGCACAAGACGGTGCAACGATTAAGTATATCTTTGAAACTCATTTCCACGCTGACTTTGTCTCTGGCCATTTGGATTTAGCTAAAAAAACCGGGGCGCAGATTATCTATGGACCAAATGCTGATACAAAGTACGAAAAGCTGACAGCCGAAGACGGCCAAGAATTTCAGCTCGGGGATGTTTCTATCCGTGTATTACATACGCCTGGGCATACACCCGAAAGTACAACCTATTTATTGCTGGACGAAAATGGAAAAGAGTATGCTATTTTCTCTGGTGACACTTTGTTTATAGGAGACGTAGGGCGACCAGATCTAGCACAAAAAAAAGGCAGCGTAACCAAAGAAGATTTAGCGGGTTGGTTATATGATAGTCTACGAAATAAAATCATGACATTGCCAGACGACGTCATTGTCTATCCTGCTCATGGTGCCGGTTCAGCTTGTGGTAAAAGTATGAGTAAAGAGACCTGGGACACCCTTGGCAACCAAAAACGAACTAACTACGCCCTTCGTGCGGATATGACCAAAGCGGAATTTATCAAAGAAGTTACAGAAGGGCTTTTACCTCCACCTCAGTATTTTGCTAAAAATGCCCGGATGAATAAAGAGGGCTACGAAAGCATCGATACCGTAATGGAGCGAGGAGCACGAGCGTTAGCTCCACGTGAGTTCGAAACGGTAGCTAATGAAACCCACGCTTTGATATTAGATGTCCGTGACAAAGAAGACTTTGTCAAGGGTTTTATTCCTAATTCTATTTTTATCGGACTTGCTGGTAGCTTTGCACCTTGGGTCGGTGCCTTGATCAGTGATTTGATGCAACCCATCTTGGTGGTTGCTCCCCAAGGTAAAGAAGAAGAGACCGTTAAACGGCTAGCGCGAGTTGGATATGATAATGCATTGGGCTATCTTGAGGGTGGTTTTGCAGCCTGGGAAAAAAATGGAGGTGAAGTAGATACCATTGAAACGATTGATGCTTCAATTTTTGCACAGACCTATAGTAAAAATAAAGACATCAAGGTTTTAGATGTTCGTAAACCTTCTGAGTTTGCAAGTGAGCATGTTGAAAATGCACAAAACTTTCCACTGGACTTCATCAGTAAAAACATGAGTGAAGTAAATCAGGAAACAGAGTATTACCTGCACTGTAGAAGTGGTTATCGTTCAACTGTCGCTGCTTCTATTTTAAAATCCAGGGGCTTTGACAAATTGGTAAATATTCAAGCGAAGTTCGAGGATATTTCCGCTTCGGAAATTCCAACGACAGATTATGTTTGTCCAACGACATTAAAATAAGTAAAATGGGTGTTTCACCCCAGACATAGTAAACGCTACAAGGGCTTCTAAAATACTGGAAGCCCTTGTCTTTTTGTATGAAGTTAAACAATATACTTCCGGCACTGGAGTGGTTACCAAAGTATGACCGCGTCACTTTTCGATCCGACTTAATTGCCGGACTAACGGTTGCCATTATGTTGGTACCCCAAGGTATGGCTTATGCTTACCTGGCTGGCATGCCTCCTATCTATGGGCTATATGGTGGCTTGGTTCCATTATTTATCTATGCTTTCTTAGGTACTTCCCGGCAATTGTCGCTTGGTCCGGTGGCCGTCTCCTCTCTGTTAGTCCTGGCAGGTGTTAGTCAATTAGCGGAACCAGCCTCACAAAGATATGTTGAATTAGTACTGTTAGCAGGTCTGTTAATTGGCGTCATGCAAATGCTGCTAGGCGTATTACGCCTGGGCTTTATAGTTAATTTTTTGTCTACGCCAGTTATTAAAGGGTTTACTTCTGCCGCAGCGATTATCATAGCGGGAAGCCAGCTAAAAGACATGCTGGGGTTTACCATTCCCAGGTTCAGCAATGTCGGGGAAACTGGTCAATATGCTATTCAGCACATCGCTGAAATGCAATTTTTACCGCTTGCAGTGTGCTTAGGTGGCATTACTTTGATGCTGATATTCCGTCGCATCCATCGGAGTATTCCCGGGGCTTTGATCACAGTGGTTCTGGCAACCGTGCTCACCTATGTACTAGATTGGCCAAATCGGGGACTAGACATTATTGGTCAGGTACCCGAAGGATTACCGGCTCTTATTTTGCCTTCCCTAAATCTGGAAGACATTCGATTACTTATTCCGACTATTGCTACAGTAACCATCATTGGTGTAGTAGAATGTATTAGTATTGCTAAGGTTCTGGAAACGAAACACCAGGACTATAGTATTCGAGTGGATCAGGAGCTTTTCGCTGTTGGTCTCTCAAAAATTGGTGGTGCCTTTTTTCAAGCTCTACCGACATCAGCCAGTTTTACCCGTTCGGCAGTCAATAGCGAAAGTGGTGGAAGAACGGGTGTTTCTTCTATCATCTCGGCAATAGTAGTTGCACTAACACTACTTTTCTTTACACCTTTATTTTACTATATCCCCAAAGCGATCCTGGCGGCAATCATCCTTTTGGCCGTTCGTTCCTTATTTGATTATCAGGGAGCCCGTAGACTGTGGAAAAGCCATCGCCGGGATTTTTATATGATGCTACTTACCTTTATCATAACATTAGGGGCAGGAATTACTGAAGGTGTGTTTGCGGGTGTATTGTTGTCAGTGTTGTCAGTATTGTATAGAAGTTCTAAACCCCACGTCGCAGTGTTGGGAAATTTACCAGGGACTTCACACTACCGAAATGTTAATCGGTTTGACCGGGCAGTCTTACCCAAAGAAATGCTAATCGTCCGATTTGACGATCAACTTTATTTTGGGAACGCCACTTATTTTAAAGATATTATAAAAGAATTGATTTCAGAAAAAGGCGATGATTTACAGTATCTGATCCTTGATGCTAGTAGCATTCATGATATGGATAGTAGTGGATTACAAGCACTGGAAGAAATTCTTGCTTTATTGGAAAAGAAAAATATTCACTTCTACCTTAGTAGTGCAATCGGCCCCGTAAGGGATTTGTTATTCCGATCTGGTGTGACCTCAAAAATTGGAGGAGATCACCAATTTTTAAAAGTACATGATGCCGTATTGGCTTGTCTATCAAATGGAGAACATTCAACGACCTGGACGGAGGACGCCATTCAGACAAATGAAGATGGCTCGAAAACTTAAAAGTCCAGGATAGAATAGAACTCATCGTAATGGTCCGTGTTAGAGGGCCTGATTGGCGCGTAACTACGGGTGAGCTAGCGCATTTTTTACTTACACAAAAAGGATATGCTACTGAGGCTTTGATGACC
>CBDUIU010000255.1:0-6304 GCA_965367335.1 uncultured Saprospiraceae bacterium | reverse complement strand
GATCAATTAAAAAGGCATTAAAGTCATTCATGACCGCCTCCACCCACTCTTGTTTACTGGGGACAGCTATATCAAGGTTAAGTTTCATGGATACATTGATTTATTTGCAACAAAGATAGCTAATCATGCTAAGTTCAACTAAAGAAAAGAAATGAAGTATATTATTAATCACAAAACAAGTTCTCAATATTTCTGTTAGAGTATCAATTATTCAACCTATAAAAACAATACTTATGTTTGGTTTATTCAAAAAAGATCCCATTAAGAAACTGGAAAAAGAATATGATGCTATATTGCTAAAAGCTAGAGATACCCAACGCTCGGGAGATATCAAAGGCTATGCAAAGCTAATGGCCGAATCAGAGGAAATTATAAAAAAGATAGAAGGCTTGCGTAAATAGTGTTATTTTTTTATCAATCGCTCTCCTTCTCGTTTGGTCAAAGCTGCCAGAGTATGATTATCTATAAAAGCCTGTACGGCTTCCGGGTTTGTCTTTGAGTATTGACGAAGTGCCCACCCTGCTGCTTTTTGGATGAAGAATTCTTTACTGTGTACCAGCTCTAAAATGTAATTAAATAATAATTTCTCATCGGTTTTTTCTTTATATCGAAGTTGGAAGATCAGACTTACTCTTTGTAGCCACAATTCTCCAGAATCCATCCAGCGACGGGTGGTCGTTTGGATTAGGTGTGGAAACCGTTGAAAATGTATTCCTACTAATTTTGCAATCCAATCCACCGTATCCCACCAGGAGTTGGTCATGATGAGCTCTTCCAGTATCTCTATAAAACCTTCTGATTGTTTGTTGATCCGCTTTTCGATTAGTTGCAAAGCAATGTAGTGTAGTTCTCTCTGAGACTCCTGGTTACAAAGCCGAACAAATTCAATTAAAGCTTCCCCATCCAGATACCCTTGTTCTTTAAACACATTTCTGGAAATAGCTACCCAAACCGGAGCTTTACAACCATAAAACTCAAATTGATTGCGCATATACTTCATCTGCCCTTCTGCTATTTCTGGTTGCCCAGCTTCAGAAAGCGTGGATTTGAATACTTGCAAGTATTTTGTTGGAGAAATCACTGTTTTACAGGTTATTTACTCAGAAAAGGATTCGAAATTTCCGGTTTTTCGGTTTTTCCTAACATCATTCCAGGTAAAATATCGTCCATTCATAACAACGTAAACCCCAGGTGCAAGGGTTTGGACAAATGCAAGCGCACTACCCAGGTTGAAGAACCCATCCGAAGAAGTACCAAAAGCATAAGGGATCATGGCTCCGGTCAAAACGATAGTTTTCCCCTGAACATCTGCATCCGCTAAAAATGAAGCCGTTTCGACAATACGGTCGGTTCCATGCGTAATAAGTATTTTATTAAATTTGGTGCGTTGACAATTAAGTAAAAGGATCTGACGGTCTGCATCGGTCATCTCCAGGCTATCGACCATCATCAGCGTTTTGATATCAATGTCGAGGGTACAGCGGCCCCGCTCAAACATTTCCTTGAGGTGGGTATCTTTAAAGTATAGCTCTCCGGTGATAAAATTATACTCCTTGTCAAATGTTCCTCCTGTGACAAAAACTTGGATCATTGGTTATACGTAAATGATGATTGAAATTTCCTGACATGCCCGCGTCGGCAGTATGGGAGCAATATTACGGAAAAAATCGTTTTAAGTATCTAAGGGAGCTCTTTTGCTCATGTAAAAAGGGATCATCCCTACAAGTTGAATATATTAATGTTCATAGGTTTAGAGCTTGATAAACGAGCAGGTAGAAGGTGATAAGTTCATTTTTTCCTGAATAAAATTTATCAAGCACTTGACCTTCAGCTAAAAAAAGCACAAATTGCAGCTCTCTTACGCTAAGGCTAGCGCCACATTTGATGTTAGCGTCAAGGTCCGGAAACTTCCAAAGCACAACATCATTATCTAATTCGACTCAATCGATGTCTTCGATGAGTTTGCTACGGATAATGTGAAATAATCCCATAATTATTGATTTTTTGTAGGCATGGTGACAATTAATCACCTAACGGCTAGTGAGGTGGCTTGATCTCCTTTGGTTCGAGAACAAGGCTTTTATTAAAATAAATTAAGGAGTAAGGCGAATTTAAATTCCCTAATAATTTGGCCAAAAGTAGTGACTTACATACACTTTTTTCGTCATAAATGGGTACAGCTTTACAGAAAAAAGCAATATATTTCAATAGATTAGAACTTTTTCCTTACTATTTCGTTGTATTTCTTGGGCAAGAAAATCGAAAAACGAAAATAATATAAAGCTTTAACTGTATTTAATTAGCACTTAAGCAATCCCAACCAACTTTTACAGCCTCATTGCTGACAAAATTTATGAGAAAAATGTCCTTAATTGACAGATTTTATCCTTATATCTAGGATAGGCTCTATATATTGGTATCTTTGCAGGCCGAAAAAGTCGACCTATTATTTTGATAACAACATTCCATAACATAATTTAAGTAAATGCGTGCACTAAAAATCACGAATGCGATAACTCGCAGAGATGAAAAGTCGATAGAAAAATACCTGACAGAAATTGCTCGTCATGATGTCTTGACTCCCGAAGAGGAAGTTAGACTTTTTCAGCAATTGCGAGCTGGTGATAAGCGTGCCTTACAGAAAGTCGTTCAGCACAACCTGCGTTTCGTCGTTTCTGTTGCCAAGCAATATCAACACCTCGGATTACAGTTAGGTGATTTAATCAACGAAGGTAACATTGGTTTGATCAAAGCCGCTGAGCGTTTTGATGAAACTAAAGGCTTCAAATTTATTTCCTATGCCGTTTGGTGGATCCGTCAGTCCATTATGCAAGCGATCAATGATAAATCCGGTAAGATCAGAGTCCCACAAAATGTGCGCTCTAACATCGGAAAGATCATCGAAAAACGCTCGGAACTGATGCAGGTCTCAGAACGCGAACCTACGGTAGAAGAATTAGCCGAAGCATTGGATCTTTCCGTCGCTTCCGTTCAGAAAACCCTGAACTCGAACCGCAGATGTACTTCTTTGGATGCTCCCATTAATGATGATGAGGACATGGGCTTAGTTGGTTTCTTGTCTGATGACAGCATGCCTACGCCAGACCATCAACTGACCGTCATTGAGTCGCAAAAACAAGAAGTCCGCGATTTATTGGGCCGTTTGTCTACCCGCCAATCTACTGTATTAGCCATGTATTATGGTATCGGTGAAGACCAGCCCAGAAGTTTAGAAGACATAGCGGATACGATTGGTATCAGCCGCGAAAGGGTACGTCAAATCAAAGACCGCGCGATCCGCCGTCTACGTACACAATCAGAAGGCCTGGAGCCAACCTTTTCGGAAAATTAATTCGTAGCTTGACGCTACTGATCAAATTGGAATAAGACTTAGTTTGAAAAATAAATCCCTTGGATGCCGTATGGTGCCCAAGGGATTTTTTTGTTAAGATGCCGGGCGAAAAGCAATTTTTTTACCTTATGATCCACCGTCAGGTTTTCGATTATCAGGATGCAAAGTTTTGCTATTTCTAATAAAAACCAATCTAATGATCACTTTACAAAAACCAAATCCCGCTCCTCTGACAAATCCGGCATATACACATACCCCTGTACTTCCAACTGTTTTAGATCATCAACTTTCTTCAATCGATTTTTAATGATCTGCTGGGCCATGGCACCACGGGCTTTTTTCGCATTAAAAGAAATTACTTTCAATACGCCATTTCGTTCTTCTTTAAAATGAACATTGACCACCGCCCCATTTAAGGCTGCGGTTTTCACAGATTTAAAATATTCCTGTGAGGCCAGGTTTAGGATTATTTTGTCCTTGGCTGTGGCAAGATCTTCATTCAGTAATTGGGTGATACGGTCATCCCAATAGTCGTAAAGATTTTTAAAGGAACGTGTTTTAAGCTTCGTCCCCATTTCCAAGCGATAGGGTTGAATTAAGTCCATTGGCTTGAGTACACCGTATAAGCCGGAAAGGATCCGAAGGTGTTTTTGGGCAAAATTCAAATCGCGTTTGTTGAAGGTAGCAGCTTCCAGGCCCAGGTAAACATCACCGTTAAAAGCCAAAATGGCTTGTTTGGCGTTTTCCAGGTTGAAGTCCGGGTTGAATTGACGAAAACGGAGATAATTGAGACCTGCAATATTATCACTGACATGCATCAGTTTCTTCAGATCGCTTTTAGTCTTTTTCCTAAGCGTAGTTACCAACTCAGAGCTGCAATCTAACAGCCTCGGCATTGTATGGTCTTTCACTTCACTGGGGGAAAAATCAAGGGATTTTGCAGGTGATAAGAGGAGAATCATGTTGAAATATAATTTGTTGCGAAAATAGTTGGTAAGAGAATAGGATTTTTACTTAAAAAGTAGTCATCGGTTTCAACTGAACATTCTTAAAGTCCCATGACTATCCTCAACGTTTTGCAAATGAAAACACAAAAATACAGTCTTATAACTGTTTCTAGTAGTAATCGTTCATCAATTTTCCCAGACTTTTAAATAGCGCATGCTAGCTCATGCATCATCCAGGACCGCCTAACCCTTTTAGGCAACCGCTAATCTTTTGTGATTCTCAATTAGTTTAGTCGCTTTCTGATTTCCCGGCTATTATTAAAAAATCTTATATTATTGTACCTTTGACACCAACCGCTTAAACAAGGAATGCTTACCTTTGTAAAGTATTTATTCAAGAGAAAACTATAGGTTAACTCTTAACCATTTGAATGGTAACCCATTTTCCGTGAGCTATTTAGAATCCCGTACTGATATGACATCTACTTCTTCACTTAAAAGGCCTGAACTTATTGATCGACTTAAGAGCCGTTCTTACGATCTGCTCGTCATTGGAGGTGGTATTACCGGGGCCGGAATTGCTTTGGACGCAGCCTCCCGCGGGCTTCAAGTAGCTTTAGTGGAAAAAGATGACTTTGCCTCAGGTACCAGCAGCCGTTCAACTAAGTTGATCCATGGTGGTTTACGTTATTTGAAGCAATTTGAAATTAACCTGGTCAGAGAGGTTGGACAAGAACGTGCCATTGTACACAAGTTAGCTCCACATCTGGTAATCGCAGAAAAAATGTTACTTCCATTAATCGAAGGGGGTACGTATGGCACCTTAGCCACCTCTTTTGGGCTAAAGGTGTATGACTACCTGGCAGGAGTTACAGGAGATGACCGACGCATCATGTTAAGTAAAGCAGAAACTATAGCGCAGGAACCTCTCTTACGAACAGATGTATTGAAAGGAGGTGGATTTTACGCGGAATACCGTACTGACGATGCCCGTCTTACTATTGAAATCATCAAGCTGGCTGCCAACAAAGGGGCTGATTGTCTGAATTATATTCGTGCGGAGCAATTTCGTTATGGAGCCAATGGAATCATTGATGGTATGCATTGTCGGGATAATCGCACCGGACAAGAGTTTATAATAGCGGCCAAACAGGTTGTTAGCGCAGCGGGACCCTGGGTAGATCACCTACGCAAGATCAATCGCTCGATGAATGATAAGCGGCTGTTTTTAAGTAAGGGTGTACACATTGTCGTACCTCATGATCGGTTGCCGGTAAACCACGCCGTTTATTTTGATGTCCCGGATGGCCGAATGATTTTTACTATTCCAAGAAATCGAATCACCTACATTGGTACTACCGATACTAAATATAAAGGCGACGTCAACCATGTTTTAAGCAACCAGGAAGATGTCGACTATTTACTCGATGCTACAAACAATATGTTTCCGGATGTCAATTTAAAAACGGAAGATGTGATCTCCAGTTGGGCCGGGCTTCGTCCCCTCATTTTTGAAGAAGGAAAATCCGCGTCTGAGATTTCCCGCAAAGACGAAATTTTCGAGTCCAAGACCGGTTTGATTAGTATAGCCGGTGGTAAATTAACGGGTTATCGAAAAATGGCTCAACGGGTGGTAGACTTAGTGGTGAAGCGCTTTAATCAGAAATATGGTGCCATGTTTTTAAAAGAATGCCATACGGATCAGCTACCACTTTGCCCCGATCCAATGAAGAATGCTGCAGACGTTTTAGTTTATAAAAAAAGTCTAGACACTACTATCAAGGCGCTTGGCTTGGAAGCTTATCATATCAATTACCTGGTTGACAATTACGGCAAACAAACCACCGCTATTTTAGAAAAAATGCAAACATTTGATGACAAGCCTGAAATAGCCTTAGCCAGAGCAGAACTGTGGTTTGGTGTCAATCATGAACTCGTGATTAGTCCAATGGACTTTTTTGCACGCCGGTCCGGTCGTTTGTATTTTGACATCACCAGCATTGCT
>CBDUIU010000254.1:0-6308 GCA_965367335.1 uncultured Saprospiraceae bacterium | reverse complement strand
TACTTGATCACTTATCCATAAAATCACTTCGCCAGATAATTGCAAGTTTGTCAAACAGACCAGGTGCCCAGCCTACTATGAATCCAAACTTTTTGCTATCTTTAGCTACCCGATTAATCCAAACCAATAGATGAGCCCTCCACAAAACCGCTGGTATACTTTCCTGGGGCCCGTACTTCTAGCCACTATTTTGTTCTGTATGGGAGCAAAATTACGCGCCCAGTCCATTCAATTCCAGCAAATTCCTAACGAACTCGGCCTCTCTCAAAACTTCATTTCTGCTTTATACCAGGATCAGCGGGGGTTTCTCTGGGTAGGTACCAAAGACGGATTAAATCGCTTTGATGGTTACAGATTTAAAGTCTACCAGCATGATCCATTTGACTCCACTACTATTTCCGGTAACTATATCAAGGCTATCTTTGAAGACAGCCAGGGGCGTTTATGGGTCGGAACGGACCAGGGGCTTAATCTATTTGACCAACAATTGGAGACCTTTTCCCGATTAGTCGCGCTTCCAAACGCTCCCAAGTTGCAATCCTCGATCATGGAAGATTATCCGGGGTTGAGCCATAAAGATGTCTCTGCGATCATTGAAGACCAGGAAGGGAATATCTGGTTGGGAAGCCGGGAATCTATTGTTACAAAAATACAAATCCCGGTAAGCGCGAAGGATTTTTCTCAAGCTAAGTTTACTGTTTTTAGCTCCACTTCATCTGAAAACAGCCTGTGGGGCAGTGCGATCAAATCTTTGGCAGAAGATACTAAGGGAGACATTTGGGTACATTCAGTAGACAAGATCTGTGTGATCCGGAAAGGTTCGAAAAACAAGTCTTATCAATTAGATCGATTGACCTGGGAAGATATTAATCCCCAATGGACCAGACATCGCGTTGAGGATTTCACTTATTTTGATCAGGGGAAAAAAGTAGTTGATAAAAGGATCCTAAATGTATTTGCAGGAAAAGATCGAGAGGTTTGGATAAAATTGGCAGGTGGATTTGCCCGCTGGCAACCAGCGACTAATGATTATGTTTTCCATCCCCTGGATTTTAGCCTGGAGAAGTATACCATCCTGCCATTAGCCAATTCAAATGGAAAAACCATCATTGATAGGGCTGGGCGAATTTGGTCCGCAGGAACAGCGGCCCTGGTGATTTACGATACGACCACACACCAGGTCATTGCAAGAAATCACTATCTCATTCCACCCGACATTGATATGCCTAATGATGGCTACCAATCTATTTATGAAGACCGGGTGGGTAACATCTGGGTCGGTACCAGTGGCTCCGGTTTATTCAAATATACCCCACAACTCAAAAAATTTAGTGACCGGGATTCCACCGTTAAATGGACGGGGAAGAGTATTCGCTCCATTTATGAAACAACAGACGGTACGGTTTGGCTCGGAACGACTTCCCTGCAGTTATTGCAATGGGATAGAAAAACTGATCTAACTACTACCGTAATTTTAGATGAAAACCGATGGAAGCGCACCCATCAAACGGAGCTGGACTATATCAATTGTATGCAAGAAGATCAGCAAGGCAACTTATGGCTCGGAGGAGAACGGGGACTATTCAAATTTAAATTGAAAAAAGGAGAACTTGCAGACTGGACTTATTCTAAAATTAAAAATAGCAATGATCCCAATTCCTCCTCCTCTGTTCTCGATTTACACCTTGACGCAAAAGGGCAGATCTGGCTGCTCAGTGAACAGGCCTTCGGTAAATTTTATCCCGAAACGGGACAATTCGAAGGGCAGGACTATCTAAGTATCTCCAGAGGTACCAAAAACGAATTTAATTATCCCTGTATTCACCAACAACCCAACGGAACTTTTTGGCTTGGCACAAATGAAGGCTTGTTAAAATTTTTACCCGAGGCGAACACTTTTACCTTTTTTTCCAGTAACCCTCAAGACTTAAACAGCCTTAGTCATCCTCAGGTCAAATGCATTTTTTCGGATCCTCGTGAACCCGACAAAATGCTCTGGATTGGCACTGGCGGAGGTGGTCTAAATCGTTACAACCTGGAAACCGGCCAGTTCAAACATTATAAAAAGCAGGATGGTTTACCCGATAATGTCGTTTATGGAATTCTGGAAGGACAACACCAGGATTTGTGGCTAAGTACCAACCAGGGCCTATCTCATTTCAATCCAACTACCGGCGTTTTTAATAATTACCAAACCATTCATGGGCTGCAAAATAATGAATTTAATACCGGAGCTTATTTTAAAAACCATAAAGGTGAGCTCTATTTTGGTGGGATCAACGGATTCAATCTTTTCCATCCAGCTGCCATCAAAAGCAACGACTACAAACCCAACATTGTAATTACAGGTTTAAAGTTAGCCAACAAAGTTGTTAATTTTAATGATCGGGAAACGCCTTTCCAGCGACCTTTATTTGATAATCAAGCGATCACCCTTTCCTGGAAAAACAAGATCTTTTCTTTTGATTTTGCCATGCTTGACCTCACCGCTCCGGAGCGAAATCAGTATGCTTACCGCATGGAAGGCTTTAACGAAGAGTGGCAACACCTTGGCCATCAACACAGCGCGAATTTCACCAATTTAGGCCCTGGCCAGTATACCTTTCACGTTAAAGGTACAAATCATGACGGGGTGTGGAATGAATCCGGCGTAAGTGTCAAAGTAATCATCCTGCCTCCCTGGTGGCGCAGTTGGTGGGCTTATTTATTTTATTTTATTTTATTGACCGGGCTGGTGTATGCTATCTACCGCTTTCAGCTTAACCGGCAATTGGACCGGGCAGAAGCCAGGCGGCTAGCTGAATTGGACACTTTGAAAAATCGACTGTACACCAATATTACCCATGAGTTTCGCACACCACTAACTGTTATCATGGGCATGACTGATCGCATCACTGGTCATAGTGGGGAAAAGGAGCTCATCCAAAGGAACAGTGAAAAGTTATTGCGGCTGATCAACCGGGTGTTGGACCTGGCAAAATTAGATAGTGGCCGACTAACCGTTCACCTTAATCAAAGTGATATCATCCCTTATTTGCAATACCTGACGGAGTCATTTTATAGTATGGCATCGGAAAAAGGGATTCGCTTGATGTTTTACCCGGAAATCAAGCGCTTAGTGATGGACTATGACGAAGAAAAAATAGAGCATATCCTGTACAACCTACTTTCCAATGCGATCAATTTCACGGATAAAGGGGGGAAAATTATCCTTCATGCCAAGAAAATTGAAGGGGGTCAACCTAGTTTATTGATAAAAATAAGTGATACGGGTGTCGGAATTCCGGCTGAACATCAGGAGAAGATTTTCGACCGGTTTTATCAGGTAGAAGGTACGGATGAAAAACATAACCCTGCCCATGGAGGAGGGGGAACAGGTGTCGGCCTGGCACTTACCAAAGAATTGGTTGAATTGATGGATGGCCGGATTGCGGTGGAAAGCCGCCTCGGCCAGGGAACAACATTCAGTCTCTTTTTCCCCATTTACAATCAGGCTGTTTTCAAACAATTCTCTTATAGTAGTTCTATTAAATTAACGGACAAAGCAGCTCAATCCAATGCTCAAGTATCTATTCCTGAAGCGGCTCAACAAGCTAGCCCAATTGATGTCGGGCAAGGATCCCCTTATATTCTATTGGTTGAAGACAATCCTGACGTTGCGAATTATATCAGACAGCTTTTAGAACCCACGTACCAGATCGAATGGGCGGCTGACGGGCAAAAAGGCATTGATCTGGCATTGAATAACATTCCTGATCTGATCATTTCGGATGTCATGATGCCTTTGAAAAATGGCTTTGAACTTTGTGAAACCCTGAAAACTGATGAGCGTACCAGTCACATTCCCATCATTTTACTCACGGCAAAAGCTACCGATAAAGATAAAGTAGCAGGCTTAAAAACGGGTGCGGATGCCTATCTGATGAAACCATTTAATAAGGACGAATTATTTGTACGCCTGGAAAAATTGCTGGAGCTCCGACAGTCGCTACAAACTCGATTTAGCCAGTACGCGGAAAGCCAACCGACTATGACCATCATAGAAAGTTCAGCTAGTTTCTCAGAGCTCAGTATCGAAGAGCATTTTCTTAATAAACTCCAACAAGTCGTCTTCCAACACCTGGATGATGCGGAATTCGATACCAGTCAATTGGCCAGTTCCGTGCAGCTCAGTCAGTCTCAGCTTTATCGCAAACTCAAAGCGTTAACCGATAAAACGCCGTTGGTTTTCATTCGGGAAATCCGTTTGAAACACGCGATGCATTTGTTAAAAGATACCGACCTCAACATCTCAGAAGTCGCCTATGCTGTAGGATTTAATGATCCGAATTATTTTTCCCGGGTATTTCACAAGGAATATGGACAGTCTCCTAGTCTCTTGCGAAAATGATTATTGTACACATCTTGTAAGTTTTGTGCTATCCGCTGCTTATCCTCTCCTATTTATCCAGCTAAATGCATTCAATTGTCAATTATGTCCTGCTATTTGTAAAAATCGTGCAGATAACTTTCTATCCGCTCGCCCTATATTTACCCTCGAAAACATTCTTAACCCCTAGGTGTGTGTGTAAACAGATGAAAGTCGATTCGCTTTCTAAAAATTTTAGCATCCTTATTTAAGGATCAACCTTTTCCACTTTTTACGCTTCATCACCTGCCCTAAAAAACCAATTTCTTATGAAAAACGGAATGCTATTTACCGTACTTTTCCTTTTATGCTTTGCCCCTATTCATGCACAACAACAAGCAAACACTGAAGAAGCAGCTATAAAAAAGGTTATTGAAAACGAGACCTTATACTATTACCACGGAAATTATGACAAATGGGCGGAATGTGTTGCCCATGATCCGATGACTAATTTTAGCTGGACCTCACCCTTTCCCGGTAAAGATGCCGTCATGGAACTCAAAGGATGGGATGCCGTTTCTACCATGTATAAAAAATACATGAAGGAAAACACGCCAGATAAAGAGTACAAACCCAAGAACGAAAATTACCAATTCAAAATTAGCGGTAACATGGCGTTTGTCGCCTATACCGAAGATGGTCGTTCCTCTCAATCACGCTTGTTAGAGAAAAAAGATGGCCAATGGCGTATCCTCCGCATGGAAGCTACGGCCTCCAAAGCATTTAAAAAGTTTCACCAATTATATGCTTTACAGCGGATGGCCGGCACCTGGGAAGTAGACCTCGCCAGTTATAAAGAAGAAGGTGGCGGTGATTGGACCTTGCTCGGTGGTACCATGACAGCAAAAGCGACGGATTATGGGCTTTCCCTCAACGAACATTATGACTACCGCAATGCAGAAGGAGAATATCGCGCTTCAAAAGATAAAGGGATGATGGCCCTTAATATGGGTACGGGCAAGATCGGGGTGATGTTTGCTACAGTCTATCCAAACTCTAAGTGGACCAGGTCAGCCATTGGCACCGGAGAAATTGACGATGAAGGTGTGCTGCATATCAAAGGTAACATGGTCGGAGATGAGAATGTCGGTGATGTAAAATACTGGCTGGAAGGAGATGATATGAATTACGCTGTTGTAGTTAAGGATTCGAAGGGGGAACAAGTTTATGCCAGTAGTTATACCATGAAGCGTAAAGGAGTAAAAAGTATTTTACCATAATATTACTTAGTGTTAATAACGTTCATTACTGATTTAAGATGAACAAATAAACAGGAGTTTTAGGTGATTGTAGTATTGCTGCAATCACCTTTTTTTAACAATAGATCACAACTAACTATCAGCACCTTCATAAACGGCATAGATAGCATTACTAAAAACCATCCCCGGTTGTAAAAATTTTAATTTTGGTTACCAGCTACTCACCCTCGCACTTCACTCGCCGTCAGTCCAAATTCTTTTTTAAAACATTTATAAAAATAATCAGGGTCATTAAAGCCAACTTTGTAGGCCACTTCCGCACCATTCAATTCTCCTTGCATCAATAATGTTTTAGCCTGATGAAGCCGGCAGCTACGAATCAATTGGTTGGGGGTTTGACCACAGATGCTTTTAACCTTGCGGGAGAGATGACTACGGCTAAGTCCCACCTCCTCTGCTAAACTTTCTACGCTGAGCTGAGTATCTCCCAGGCGCGTTTCAATGATTGCCTAGAGTTGTTCAACAAACTGATATTGAGGGCTCTCTGTTATGATGGACGCTTCTTCTTTATCAGAGCCTGTCAGGAGCCTGGCAAAGCGCTTTTGCATATTTTTGGTTCTTTCCAGGAGATTAAAAAGCGTCAGGCGAAGTTCTTCCTGATGATATGGTTTGGAGAGATAGGCATCGGCACCGGTCAGTAG
>CBDUIU010000253.1:0-6315 GCA_965367335.1 uncultured Saprospiraceae bacterium | reverse complement strand
TACAGGCACCTAATATTTTGTATTTCTTAAAGTCCACATCAATTTTCTTTTTCAGAGTTTCTTTCACATCTATTTCGGTTAATACTCCAAAACCTTCATTTTTCAATTCAGCTGTTACTTGTTCGATAGCATCATCGAAACTTTTTCCAACCAATACTTTGTTAAAATAATAACTCATAGTTTTTAAAATTTAAGAATTTACACTAAGTGATCTCTTTATTTGTTTTTGACGAATCTGATAATAATTCATTAATCTCATTTAGTTCTTTCTTGGTTAAAGGTCGCCATTTACCAAGGGGAATATCTAAATTAATATTCATTATACGATACCGTTCCAGTTGGCGCACCTTGTTACCCAGATGCTCACACATGCGTCTAATTTGCCTGTTTAGCCCTTGAGTAAGAATAATTCTGAAGCGATGCTTATCTATCTGTTCCACAAAACATTTTCTGGTAACTGTGTCCAAAATAGGGACCCCGTTACCCATTTTATGGATAAAGGATTTGGTAATAGGGTGTTCTACGGTTACCAAGTATTCCTTTTCGTGATTATTTCTGGCACGAAGTATTTTATTTACTATATCGCCATCGTTCGTTAACAGAATTAGGCCCTGACTATCTTTATCGAGTCTTCCAATAGGAAAAATACGCTCGGGGTAATTGATATAATCAATAATGTTATTTTTCTCTCTTCGGGTGTCTGTTGTGCATACAATCCCTCTCGGTTTATTAAAAGCAAGGTAGACCGGCTTATTTTCCTGGCCGGTAATCAGTTTTCCGTTTAAACGAATTTCATCCTTAGAGGATACTTTACTTCCTAATTCGGCAACTACACCATTGATGGTCACCTGCTTTAGACCAATTAATTTATCAGCCTCTCTGCGTGAACAATACCCAATTTCGCTAAAATATTTATTTATGCGAACCAAATTCTTATCTTCCATATGTTCGCTAAAATTGATTGCAGAGTGTAGGTGTTTGATTAGTTGTGAAAAATGTACGGCCTTCTTTTTTATCGAAGAATAAAGTTAGCGAATTGTGTTGAATTTCCCTTTAGGAATTCAGGCGTAATGGATTAAATTAAAATGTTGGCGTCTGTTTATTTCGTACGAGTCTTCGGATTTAGATACGTTTTAATTCTAAAATACTCCTTGGACAGTTTATTGTTATTTTAGATTATAGTTGCAAGGTGTATTCATTCCCTCTGTAACTCCTCAATCGCTTGTAGTATATCCTGTTTATCTTTTTCTAAATCGTCCGCTACGCTTCTGAAAAATGTTTGTCTATCATTGGGATAATTCAGTTCATAATCCACCGGAATTCCAATGTTTTCATAAACCTTGTCATTAATATCTGTGTACACTTCATTAGACAGAGAAAAGTACCATCCATTAGGCAACGATTTTTGTAATGCGTCAGAAATTGCGCCATTGGTGTGAGAACCAATTCGTTTAATTTGATTTAATTCTAATGAACTTAATGCCATCATATCTGTAGCACTTGCAGATTGTTGAGAAGTAAGAAGATAGACCGGCTTTGTGTAAGTCACTAATGCAGGTTCTAAGTAGATTGGGGTTTTTATAGTATAACCGTTCTTATTTCTTGCTTTTTTTGTTGCAATTTGTCTTCTTTCCTGATTAAAGCGTCTTAGTATTTCTAATCCCACTTCATCCTGACCTCCCCCATTAAAACGAACATCTATAATTATAAATTTTGTTGTCCAAAGGTCCTTCATTACGTTGTCCAGAATTGAGCTAATTCCCTGTACTTCCATTTCTACTTGCGCACTGAAGTTAAGTTTATCGAACTCGTCGATATAGGTTGAAACAAAACCATTTTCCTTTACAAGACTTTCGGACAAATTTAGATCTGCAAAAAGCCACATCGCATTTACTTGGACATAACCAATATTGTTCTCCATTTTTCCCCATTTAACAAGCCATGAATCTTTAGTGAGATCTTCTTTTAAATAATGTTTTGCCACAAGCCCTGCAATTGTAAAATCACCATACTCTTTCTGTGACTCCTCTTTTTCAGTATTTATTTCTTGTAAATGGGCCAATTCATATACCTCATCTGTTGGTTCTATTTCACCGTGATTATCATGTATACTATCAATAATATTCTGCATAGTTAAATACAATTCAACTTCTGTTGTGTTTGAGTTGATTTTCTTTTTTGAAGTTTTATACAGACTTTCCCAATCTATTTTATTTAGTTCGAAATAGGCATAATGGTTTTTGTATGTCTCAGCGAATACCTCAAAGTTGTAGGAGATGTTGTTTATGTCTTTATTGCTTTGCTGACACACATTCGGTAATTTGTTCATTCTTAAATAAGAATACGTACTTAAACCTCTTTTTACTGTAAGCGTGTCATTGGATAAATGTATTGAACTGCTAAGCTCAGATATGTTTCCTTGTTTTGATGGTAAACAGGAAATCTCCGTTATGTCATAATATTTGTAGGTGGTAGAGTCTATATTCAGAATTTTTCCGTAACCAATTGATTCCCAAATTCCCTCAATAGAATTGATCTTTTGCTTATTTGATTTACAGGAAAATAATAGACTGAAAATTACTATTAGAAAGGTAAGTTTCATAAGTGCTTGCATTTGGTAACATTTACTTACTAAAGGATTAAATAATATGATAAATGTTGCAGTATTGATCAAAAATGTATCACCTGGGAGGGATGATGATTTATAGTCATTGCTATGGATAGTCTTTTCAATACAGTCCAACCTTTCCTTTTACTGAATCAAATATTTTTTTTGAATCAAAACCAATCCCATTTTTAAAAACGATTTCGATTTTTCTAATGTTAGAAACATCTTTTGACAAGTCGCCTTGCATCAATACCAAATCGGCTTTTTTCCCAACTTCTATAGTGCCTGTTTCATTTTCAATTTCCAAATATTTTGCACCGTTCAATGTTGCCAATTTTATTGCTTCCTCTATCTTAAAACCTGTTTCACTAAGCAGCTCTATTAATCTCTGGTTCGAATAACCGGCAATGGTTTTTCCACTTCCGGTAGGATCTGTTCCCACAATAATATTCCCGCCCATAGCATGAAATTTCATTATCCGTTTCATTTCTTTTTTAAAACCTATTAAAGCCAGAGAATCTCTTTTTGTGTTTTTTGATTGATCGTATATCGTTTGCATCTGTTCTAACAAATACGGGGCAAGTGCAACACCTCCTCCTCCGGGAATAACCTCTCTATTTGTAAATGGTTCAAATACTGTTGGCGTATATGTGAGGGTTACATTTTTTTCTATAAGTAATTTCATTAAAGCTGTTAAATCTGGATCGTTTACATCTAGCCCCGTCAGGGATTCTCCGCTGCCAACGCATTGATTTTCTTGTTTGTCCGCGACAAAATCTGTAGAGGCCATAAAGCTATGTTCCAAATTGTCAATTCCCAGATCAGCTGCTTCACGGTAGGTTATGGAACATAAATGACCAGTGACCTTAATATTTTTTGCATGAGAAATTTTGATAATCTCACTTAAGTCATCTTTAGAAATGTTGTTATAGACTTTTACCGAAGTAATACCCTTATTGAACCAATAGTTCAACCAATTTTCAATGTTCTCATCTCCATAAAGCGATTGCAGTTGAGGTATAAATCCTACTCGTTCAATATGAGGGGTTGAAACATCTATAGTTGGCCCTGTTAATTTTCCATTATTGATTAAATTCCTTACGTTCAAATCTGCATTAGCCTCCAAACTCCCTGCAGTTCTCATGGTGGTTACTCCTCCTGCCAAATACATTTGTGGGAAGGAATTGGTCATATGAGTCCCCTTATAATGATTGTCAAAGGGTTTTCCGTAGAATAAATGTTCGTGCATCATTATTAAACCTGGAATCAAAGTTTTGCCGGTGGCATCAATGATTCTTACATTTCCAGGGAGTGTTATCTCGCCCGTATTGCCAATAGCAGCAATCTTGTTATTGCGCAATAAAATATCTTGATTGTATTTTACAACTCCTCCGGTGCCATCAATTAGGGTAACATTTTTAATTACTAAAATTGAATCCTGTACTTCGATAAAATTGGTGACTTGTTTTGATAAGGCTTGCCCGAAGCTCATTTGATGAAATATTAAAAGCAATGCAGATACTAGGATAAATTTGGTTTCTTTCATTTTCAAAGTATGTTTAATGGTTAAAACAGCTGGCATTTAAAAGCCTTTATTATTAATAAAGGTCATTCAATTTCTTTCAATAGATCAACAAGATCAAGAGGCTTTGTGTACATTTCTAAAGAACCGTCTATTTTTTTTGGCCACGTTTCTTTTGCTTTATCCCAATACAATTCAATCCCATTTTTATCAGGATCATCAAGATACAAAGCTTCAGAGACACCATGGTCTGATGCACCAGTCAACGGATAGTTAGCCTTTTGAAGCCGATTAAGAATGTTTGCAAGGTCTTTTCTTGTTGGGTATAGTATTGCTGTGTGAAAAAGCCCGACGGCATTTCTGGGTGCTGGTGGGGCATCCTTGCTGAACCAAACGTTTAAACCAATATGATGGTGATAACCTCCTGCCGATATAAAGGCAGCTTCTGTTCCGTACAATGTTGTTGTTTTAAAGCCCAATAGTCCGCAATAAAAGTCTAAGGAGCGTTGAAGGTCCGCAACTTTGAGGTGGACGTGACCTATTCTGACGTCATTTGGAACGGAATAGTCTGTTTTACTATTCATTGGGTTGTCTTTTGTTTGTACCGCCAACACATTTGGCTATGATAAGGTAACACTTGTGTTGAAATAAATTGGCCTTTCGCTATTTCATCCATAAATATGCTTATGCCTTAAAATATTCTTGCAAGCAAATACTGTGGTCGTCTAAAAACTCTTCAATTTCTTCAATAAATGCTTCTTTTTGATGTTGACGATTTATTGTAAGATGAATGACTATTAGGTCTGGATCGGGATCAATCCCGGTAGTGATGGTCCAGCTTAAGGCATTAGGGCATTCTATCAAGGCAAAACGAAGTCCTCCTCTAATCGGGGTTCGAGTCAGAGTGAATTCGCCCCATATACCTCCAATTTGTGCTTCAGTTTTATTTTGATCACCAATAACCAAGATCTCATTGCTGATCAATTCTAAATTTTCAAGAATTAGATTAGCCTGTATAGTCTTTTCATCTGTCTTTGCTTTAATCTGTCGGAAGAACTCCATATTAAAATTTATTTAGCTTACTCTTTTACCTTCGGTTGTTTAGAATTTAATTCAAGCAAGTCCTATAATCAGACCATGTATGCGGCTTATAGCTATAGTTAGTTTACTGAAATTACAATTTTACCAGTGTGCAGTGCATCCCCAAAGCGTTGAATTGCCCAGGGTATCTTCTCAAATGTATAAGGACCGTCAATAACACAATTTAACTTTTTCTCCGCATATAGCTGATTAATGTAGTCCAGGTTCTTATTAGCTTTTAACATCACCATATGAACACGTTTTTTGCTAAATAATTTTAACAACGGACTCATATAAAGCATTTGCAACAACTTGCCAGACTTGCCACCTATAGAGACGTATTTTCCTTCCGGCTTAAGAACCTTTAAAAATTTCCAGAGCGATCTGCTGGTCCTGCAATCAAGGATCAGATCATATTGCTCGTGACTCCTGGTAAAGTCTTCTTTTTTGTAGTCGATTACCTTGTCATAGCCTTGCGTTTTCATAGCTATTAATTTTTCACCCGTATCTACGCCAGTAACATCTGCCTTATAAAGTTTTGCTATTTGAAGTCCAAATGAACCAACACCGCCCCCGCCGCCATTGATCAATATCTTCTGCCGATCTTTAATCTGGCCCACATCGCGCAAGCCTTGCAGGGCGAGCATTGCTGCATGTGGAATACTGGTTGCTTCCTCAAAACTCATGTTATCTGGCTTATGAGCAAGTGCTTTCTCGTCTATACAAAGAAACTCAGCAAAGCTGCCATATCCGAAATCTGAGAGGTCCCCATAGACAGCATCACCAACTTTAAATTTTGTAGCGTTCTCTCCAACCTGCTCCACAATTCCTGCTACCTCCATTCCCGGGATCATTAATTTTTTTTTGGGACTAAATATTCCAAAGTACAGACGGTAAGCAAAAGGTTTGCCGGTGGTAATGCACCAATCGTAATCATTGATGGTTGTAGCACGAACTTTAACCTGTACCTGGGTATTTTTAGGTGTGGGGTTTTCAATTTCTGCAAGCCTTAGTACCTTGTCTGGCTCTCCGTATTTTTTAATAGTAAATGCCTTCATGTTCTTAATGTGCTACTAAGTTTGAGTAATAATTTTGACACCGCTGT
>CBDUIU010000252.1:0-6316 GCA_965367335.1 uncultured Saprospiraceae bacterium | reverse complement strand
GGATTGTTGTTTTCTTCACATCAGAGCTAGCAATTAGTCTTGATTCCCTGGCCATGTAATATGATTCTTTTGCCCGACTAAAATCCTCAAAGTCACCTTTCCCAGCTTCAAATTGTCGTTTAAAATAAGTATAAGTATCATTGGCATCTCTTTCCTGTCCTTGACGAGCGATGAGCAATTGCTTGGCCAGCCGGTGTTCCTGGTAACGTTCTAATACTTCACGACGAAGTTTCAATTTTTCTACATTAATTTCTTCAACAGCAATTACTTCCTGCAATTTTGCTTTTTCCATCCGGCGTTTGCGTTGCGTGAAGACGCCTAAATCTACAGCCGCGGTAAAATTATAAATGGGATAAAAAACAGGAATGTCCAGTCGATCACCATAGATTGCTTTACTCAAGCTGATCTCATTCATATTGAAGGTGGCATTGATCTGTTTATGCCAATCTTGCTTTTCAATGAAGTAATCTTTTTGGGCAATTTTGACCTCCGTATTAAGAATGTTTTTATTGGGAGAGTTCATCCAGGCCAACTGAACAAGGTAATCTTCAAAATTACGTGCACGAGATTCAGCGGGTAAAACGACCTTATTGAAATCCACGTTTGTGCGTTGAGCCAAGAGGCCATTCCCGGTCAAAAGTAGCAGACTACACAAAAAGGTAGCTAAAGAGTTGAGTTGCACGCGTTGTAGGTTTGATTAAATTAACTAAAATCAATATTTGTACCATGAAAAGGACAAACGGTTTGGATGTTCAGATAAGTAGTGCTTTTCGAAAATTTTATTCCAAATGCTGTTTTGGCAGGCAGGAAAGCATAGAAAATAGGTGTTTTCTATAGTGAAACGAAACTACCCGTTAATTTGTATACAACGTTTAAGTTTTTACTAATTCCTTTGTCGAATCAAAATCCTTCAATCTTACCATTGCCCCTAACAGGGTATAAAAAATGATACTCGTAGGTAGAATCGGGATGGCTTCTTGTGGATAACTGGCAAGCGTCAGCATAAAAATTATGACAATAATGCCAAGATATAAATTCTTTATTTTGGGATCTTCGACCCTAAAATAGTAAAAAGTTGCGAACCTGATTATTATGAATAAAAAGGCGCCAAAAATTATCAGACCAAACCAACCCAATTCAACGGCCACCCTCACAAATCCACTGTCATGAGGAAATTTAGCCAATTCGGAATCCGGGGTAAAGCGTTTGCCCCAAATACCTGTTGAACCTAGCCCGGCTCCAAAAGGATGAGAATAAATAAAAGGCCTGATGTACAGTTGGTTTTTATAACGGACTTGCATCGTATCATCACTTTTATCCATCATAAATGCAGATTGAATTCGATAGACCACGGCATTACTGGTTGACTTTAACACAAAACCAGCTCCGAGTAATGCCACAAATGCAGCCCCTATTAATATCTCTTTTTTCGCATTTAAGACGATAAAAACAAGAAAGCCAAATGGTACGAGTACAAAAGGGGTCCTGGATCCGGCATATGCCATTCCCATAAACATGCATATGGCAGAAAAGATCAATAATCCTCTTTTTATCATGCTATAAGGACCAGTAGCCAAGACGGTACAAAAAGTACCCATATAAGCCATATAAATACCATAAGTAGTCGGATCAGAGAAAAATGAAAAAATGCGCAATCGAGACCATTGGTTGATTAGCTGATAGCGCTCCTCATCAGCAGTGAGCCAGGCCATTTCCTGAGCAGTAAATCCTATAAACTCTTGTTTCAGCCCATATAAAGCTGATAATAAGGAAATACCAATAATAAACTTAACAATGAACTTGACCTTAGCCAGGCTATTTAAAGCTTCACTGGCAATAAAGTAGAGTAGGATCAATCCAGCCATAGTTCGGACGGTATACACCCACGCTAATCGGGATGCTGCCGTTGGATTGATTACCTGAATAATATTATAAAACACCCAAATCAAAATGATGGCACTGACCGGGTTTTTTGCGAAAGTGAGATCCCTTTCTTTCACTTGTCGTATGAGCAAACCAAAAAATAGAACAAATAGTAAAAAGTCTAATAGAAGTCCAAAGGGAACATCGGCGTATTTGCTTAATAATCCTATCAAAACCCCCAACACCAAGCTTACACAGATACCAATTAACGGATTGAATATACAGGCCCCAATAGCTGGAATTCCAATGATGATAATTAGGAGCAAGCCGCCAACTTTTATTCCTCCCATAGAAATAGTATAAGCCAATAGGCATCCAAGGCAGATGAGCAATGCAAAGCCCATCGGCGTATTCAGATGTCGCATCATAAACTGAGTGCGAAGCCAATATTTGAATTGGTGTACTACTTCAGCCATTTGTATCTATCTTTAGTCTTAAGCCAGGTTTAACTCAAGCTAAATAAATCATTAAAAAAATAAAATTTTTGCATAACAACCTAAAATCAGAGCGATAGCAAACAATAAGATAAACCGCTCCTGGTAAGTTTCTATTTCTGTCAAATTTTTCTTCATTTGAATACTATTTTTTCTAGGCCATACAATTTACTAAGTATGAATTGTAATCTCTGCTGCCACAATATCCCAAAACTCTTGCACGCGTCCGGTCCAGCTATTTTTCTCCGCAAACTGCCTCCTCTGTTGCTGCTGCTGTGGACTATCTTCCTGCATGGCTACTTCGATAGCCTTAATAAACTGTGTAGAAGTATCCGCTAAATATATCATTTTGCGGAAAGCATGGATATCTTCAGAAAAAGGAGTTGAAATTACTGGTTTACCTGCAGCCAGGTATTCGTTAATTTTTAAAGGATAGATACTTTTCGTCAGATCATTACAATTAAAGGGTATAAGCGCACAATCCATATAGTGAAGATAAGCAGGGAGTGCTTCGATCTTTTTCCCACCGGCAAATATGACATTGGGAAGATCCATGAGTCCGATTTTTTTAGCAATCGTATTGTTAACCGGACCAATCAAAAGGAGTGTTTTATCCGAATGACTTTTGGCGACTTCCTTTAGCAAAGCGTAATCTATTCTAGTTTGATCCAGGTTGCCAATAAACCCAATTATTTTTCCCGATCTGTTTGCAAGTTCTTTTGGAAGTTCAAATTTTTCATCCAGAGCCTTGTTAAATAAACTTACATCTGCAGCGTTGTGTAGCACCTTAGTATTTGGATTATAAGCTTTTTTTAAGCGCTTAAGTTCCGAGGATGTCACCAAACAAAGGTCTGCTTGAGCAATTGCATGCGCTTCTAATCGAGGTCCGTGTTTTTTTAGATACTCACTCTCCGCGATATTATCTACACATTGATAAATATTTAGTAGCGGCTTCGGATGCACTTTGGGGCATACCGGATAAAAGGGATCAAAGCAATTGATAAATACGTATTGATTGATACTGAACTGACCAATGATATCCTGAACGGATTGTTCCAGTTTTGCAGCATTGCGACGAGCAAGCTTACGATAAAGCAGGTTGTCGCTTAAGAAATTAATGGGTAACATAGCAGGTGGCTCAACAATGATGAGTCGATTGTCAAATCCTTCTACGGGCTCAGCCCAAGTCTTGCGCTGATTGATTCCTTTGATCGGGCCCAGGTCTCTTAAGGTATTGGGGTGGTTTAGAAAAAAGACGCGATTCGTTTTTGCGAACTCCTTAGCCATAGCAATAGATATCGAAGAGTATTGTCCGTCCCAACGGAACTGACTTAATAAAATAATATCGATATCTTTTATGATATTCATCCTTTATTTTTTGAGTAAAACGAACTCTTTTGTGTTTAAAAAGTCAAAAGGAAAAAAATCCATATTTAATCCATCTAACCCTGGGAGGCGGTTTAAAATACAATGGGTTTTGCGATACTCCACTTTAAATCCAGCTTTTGTAACCACTGGTAATAATTTTTTGAAGGTCAGGTGATTTAAACCTTTATAAGCTTCCAACAGGTCAGACTCCCGATCTCCAACGATCACCTGATTATTTTTTTTGATCAATTTCATGAGCACATTATCCGGCAAATATTGACACCATGGAATACCGACGGCATGTGTGACATGAGATGCGTAAGGGCTTTTCCACGGCGGATAAGTGACAAAGACTTTCCCGCTGTCTTTAGTTTGTTGATATAGTTGGTTAAAAATGTTTTCCAAGATTGGATAATCAATATGCTCCGCTACATCATTAAGGAAAACCAGATCAAACAATTCATCTTCTCCGAAAGGATCATCGAGAATATTGCGTTGTTGGAAATGCACATTTTCAATGTTATGTTTTTCCTTGAGGTGCTGTGCCACCTCAATATGGTGGCGGTCAATGTCGAGACCATATACTTGGCAGTCCCAATTGGAAGCATACCAGAGGCTCATTCCACCCATGCCACAACCAAAATCAAGTATGCGCTTCCCGTCGAGGTTAAACATATTGGGGATCAACTGTTTGTCTACCTTGAGGTGAGGTGCCTGGTGGTTTTTGAAATTATCTTCTGCGTAGGCAACGCCTTGCGCAAATTGTTCTTGAGTCATGGAATTATTCATTTTTTAAATTTAAGGTTTGTTTCGCCCATTGATTTTGGACGAGCTGCAATCCATCCCGGTAAAAAGGAATAATGTATTTAAACACATTTAGAGGATTTGATCCTATAATGTTATATAACAGTATTTGGCTACTAATGAATATAATGGAATAGGATATAAGCGTGCCATAAGCTGCACCGATTACGCCAAATTTATTGATAAAAACATAATTCAAAATGATATTAATAATGGCTCCCAAAACGGTGAACCGAAAATTTATTTTAGGCTGGCCCATGGAGTCCAGGATCGTACCGAACTGAACGGCAAAAGGAATAAATATCCCATAAAATAGTGTTAGTCGTAATATGGGAACTGCCTCTATGTATTGTTCTGTAGCAAGAAAAACAATGATCGGTTCAGCAAAAATAAAGACAACAAACATAAATGGCAAAATCAAAGCTAGGATAGATCCTACTGACCTTTCGTATAATTTT
The DNA here is from genome assembly GCA_965367335.1 of uncultured Saprospiraceae bacterium. Taxonomy (GTDB): domain Bacteria; phylum Bacteroidota; class Bacteroidia; order Chitinophagales; family Saprospiraceae; genus CBDUIU01. The sequence goes on along the minus strand of CBDUIU010000252.1, from coordinate 1,329 downwards.
TTCATGCCGGGTTTTCCTTCCGTGGCCATAGTTCTTGCAGACTGCGGGAAAACAATAGAGGCAATAGAGAAGGTAGGTACTTCCACCAGATTTGTAATTTTTATCGCCCATTCATAAAAGGGAAGCGAAGTACCAGCCATCCGGCCTATCATGAGTTTATCAATATTTTTGTACAACATAGTTCCCAGATTTGTCCCAAAAACAAAACGGCCAAAATTAAAGAGTGTAAATAGCCATTTTCTGGAAAATACCCAATCGAAACGTAAGTAAGGTTTAGCAAAAATATAAGATACAATAGACGCCATTGCTGCTCCTAACACCTGTACCCAGGCCATATCCATCAAGTGAAGATCCTTGTTGCTGAAGTAGACAAACCCAACATAGATAAACAGTGCTCCCTTTTGTACAAAATTACTGAGAAAGATTCCACTGAAGTTGAGTTTTGCCTGCTGAATAAAATTAAATTGATGCAGCGGGATCATCAGTATACTTGTCAAACAATAAACCATTAAAATATCTCGCAATACTGGATCTCCATAAAATTTTGCCAAAGGGGTTGCCGTTACTAAAATAATACCTACGGTAATGGATGTAATGAAGATGTTCAGGAGGAAAGAAGCTGAAGATATTAGTCCTTCTTCATCTGCTTTAGCAGTGCTTAAATACTTGACTAGCGCATTCTGTTGAAGACCTATGCGGCTGACTTCTAAAAATGAAATTAATGTGTAAAATAATATCCAAACTTTAAAGTCATCCCTTTCAAGCAAGCGGGTAATGAAGTATATACTTCCAAATCCAAAGACAAAGGCGGAACCTTTATCCAGAATACTTAAAGCACCAGATTTTAAAAAATAGCTTCTTTGGGACTGTGCCACGGAATCAAGGGATTAGTGTGTTAAGTGATTTTGGGTAAAGGAAGAATTTCGGAGGGTTTGGCTTTGAGTTGGTAATAAATAGTAAACCAATTTTTCGATTGAACTAAATAGCCGGATATCAACCAGGTTATTCCAAATCTTTTAAATCAATTCGATTCAGGATTGCTCCCATAAACTGATCATCCAGACTTTTTAAATATTCAATGGCCTCTTTGTCAGCTCTAGTTAATATCGTATCCGCAGAAAATACAGCAATGACCTTATCTACATAATCAGTTAATTCTTTTGTATCTGAATAATCAGACATAGCAGCAGATTCTAAAAACACATAGTCGTAATTATAAGACAATTTTGATAAGAAATCCGGTAGATCTTTACCCGCAAAAACCTCTGATGGAGATAGGGTGGTCCCTCTGTTCCCGATGATATCAATGTTCTCAATATCAAACTGGGT
>CBDUIU010000251.1:0-6322 GCA_965367335.1 uncultured Saprospiraceae bacterium | reverse complement strand
TGTCAACTCGTTCATCTACCAAAGACCATATCCAGGCAAGTACAAAGTATTTCCGCTGCTTCCATCAGGTCCTCATCCGTATGAGCCACCGATACAAAACCCACTTCATAACCCGAAGGCCCCAGGTAAACACCCCGTTGTAATAACTCGTGGTGCAATACTTTGAAATGCTCCATCCCCGCCGAATCAATTTGATCAGCGGCACGAATAGGTCCTTTGGCAAAAGACAACCAGAAGATAGATCCGATCCGAACCACTTCCAATTCGTAATTGTTTTGTTGAGCATGAGCTTCAATACGATCAGCAAACAAATTCGTCCGGCGGGCCTGATCTTCGTAGAAATTAGGTACTAAGAGTTGTTCCAGAGCCGCTGCCCCGGCTGCCATTGCTACGGGGTTTGCGGATAAGGTCCCGGCTTGATAAACAGGTCCTTCCGGTGCAATATTCGACATCAATTCCGCTGAGCCGCCATAAGCTCCTACGGGCATCCCGCCACCGATAATCTTTCCGTAAGTGATGATATCCGGCTGGATATTATAATACCCGGCAGCTCCTTCAAATCCTACGCGAAATCCGGAAATGACTTCGTCAAAGATTAACAAGGCTCCGTATTCACTACATTTCTCGCGCAACGTTTCTAAGAAGGATTTCTGTTGCAACAAAAGACCATTGTTAGCAGGTACCGGCTCTATGATAATAGCGGCGACATCCTTACCATATTTTTCCAAACATTCACTCAACAAGTCAGGGCGATCCAACGGCAGTACGATCGTTTCTTTCACAAAAGCTTCCGGAATACCGGCGGAGGTGCTTTCTCCAAAGGTCACCAGTCCAGAGCCAGCTTTGACCATCAATGAGTCCACGTGCCCGTGATAACAACCTTCAAATTTGATGATTTTACTCCTTCCTGTTGCGCCTCTTGCCAGCCGAATAGCAGACATCACCGCTTCAGTTCCAGAGCTGACAAAGCGGATTTTTTCCAAAAACCGATTGTTCTCCAAAATAAGTTTGCCGATACGATTACCATGGCGGGTAGGCGTTCCAAAAGAAGTTCCCTTAGCTACGGTTTCCACAATTGCTTCGCGTACCTTTGCATTATTATGTCCAAGGATGAGTGGCCCCCAGGAACAGCAAAAGTCGATAAAGGTATTATCGTCTTCATCAGTGATCCGGCATCCGTCTCCTTGTTTGATAAATAAGGGAGGTCCGGATACGGATTTAAAGGCTCGAACCGGAGAGTTGACCCCGCCAGGGAAATATTGTTTGGCTTCGGAGAATAAAGTAGCCGAAGCACTTCGTTTTATTTGATCTATTAGTTCCATGCGTACAAAACTACGGAATGTCGGTTTGGTTTTTTGAGAAAAAAAGAGATTTTACATAAAGATGGCGTTTGGGAAGCATTTTATAGAACTATACTCGTGTAAATCAAGTGGAATTTTCTTCTGGATATCCCATTAAACAATTATTCAATCTTAGCTCCATGAAAAATCATTTATCCGGAAAACTGACTTGTTTCCTGCTTCTCCTTTGTATTTTCCTTTCCGCCCAGGAAGATTTGCTGCTGAAAAATAACCAAACCATTTATTTTGCTTTTGGCAAAGCGGAACTACCGAATAAGATGGATTCGATTTTAGCCCCTGTATTGGAGTTGGTGCAAAATGGCGAGCAACTGTTAATTAAAATCAATGCCCATACCGATGCTATTGGAAATGAAGCGGCTAACCAGCAATTGTCCCGAAAGCGTGCGGAAGCTGTCCGCTTGTTTTTAATTGATAAAGGAATTGCAGATTCACTGTTAAGGATCAATACGCATGGAGAAAATCAACCAATAGCAGAAAATGAAACCGATGAAGGGCGTCAACAAAACCGAAGAGTAACGGTAGAAGTCTATCAAAAGCTAAGAACCACCATCATTTCGGGTAAGGTCACCGATAAGGAGACCCAAGAAGGAATTCGCGCAGATATTGTTTTACATGGAAAAATGTTCCGGGATTCCTTTAGTACGGATAGTAGTGGCAATTGGCAAAGAAAAGTGCCTGCAGAGGTGGTGCTCGGCATTGATGTTTTTGCGCCCAATTATTTTTACGAAACCCAAATGATCAAAACAACCCTAGGAAAAAATAAACTCATCGAAGTATCCATTCCTTTTTTAAAGCCAGGCATGGCCATCCCCATCAAGCATCTTTATTTCTATGGAAATTCTGATCGATTTTTGCCTCGCTCACTCCCTGAGCTTCCAAAATTGTTGAAATTTCTCTTGTACAATGATACCATCCAGGTGGAGATCGCCGGCCATGTGAATGTCCCCAGCAAACGCCCGGGATTTGCCAGTCAGGAAGAGTTCAATTTATCCGTTCGGCGAGCTAAGGCAGTCTATAATTTTTTAATTGAAAATCATATTCGCTCAGAACGACTGCGTTTTAAAGGGTATGGCAACAGCGAAATGCGATTTCCGAATCGTCCTGATTTAAAGGAACAGGAAATGAATCGACGGGTAGAAGTAAAAGTTTTAGGCTCTGGAAAAGTGATCAGTGAAGAAAAATTTTAGCGGAAGCCCGGAAATTACCCCGAAAAGCTTGTCTCCCGTGCAATGATCATCCCGTGCAACTAACTAATCAGCAGTATTTTAAATAGATTAATTTTTTACAAAACAACACTATTTTTCAAGCTTTAGACACACACCGCCCGCTCCACCAGCTCACAGATGATATGTCCCACCATGATATGCGCTTCCTGAATCCTCGGAGTATCCACGGAAGGGACATTCAGTAAAAAATCACAATACTTAGGCAGCTTTCCACCAGATTTGCCGGTGAGGGCAACGGTGATAAGTTGTTGCTTTCGAGCCTGTTGGATAGCTTTAAGAATATTAGCAGAATTGCCAGAAGTGGAAATACAGAAAAGCACGTCACCGGCTTCTCCTTTTGCCTGGACCAAGCGGGCATAGACCTCGTCAAAGCCATAGTCGTTCGCCGCAGCGGTAAGAAAAGAAGTGTTGACATGAAGCGCCTCAGCAAACAAAGGCGGGCGGTCCAGGTAGAACCGTCCGGAAAATTCAGCAGCGAGATGCTGGGCATCAGCAGCACTACCGCCATTCCCACAAAACAGTAATTTTTGCCGGGCCTTTAAAGCGATAGTACAAACTTCGGCTACTTTTTGCATGGTGAGCAACAAGCGTTGATCTTCCAATATCTGCTGTTTGAGCAAAATGCTTTGGCTGATCGCCTGCTTGATGCGGGAATGGATAGGTGGTGGCTGTGGTTCCATAGAATAAGATAAAAAAATATAAGAAGAAAATTGTTGTCAAAATGGTAAAAAAATAAATGATCTTGAACAAAGATAGGATTTGTTTTTAGCGTGCAAAACGGGAAAATCAAAATCCTGCAGAAATACTAATTGTCTGATAAAACAAAGTCAAATGTTGCCCTTAATTTTCAGATGCCAACAAATCAACCTTCGCCAGGAAATTATAAAACTTACAAATCTATCGAAGTAAATTGTAAGATTTTAAAAGCCTCCGTAGATGCTAACATTCTGCTCCTATTTCCGTATACCAAAGCGGTAAGTGAGACGTTTGAGGAATAAATGATATTTTTGCGGAGCTGAAAACCAGTAAAATCTTTTATACAACATTCAACAATCTAACACATGAAATTTCACCTCGTATCTGGCGGTTGTGGTTTTGTGGGCCGAAACATGGTACGCCGACTGTTCAACACCACTAATGACACCATTATTTTTATAGATAACTTGCTCGTTGGCGATCATCCCGACACTTGGCTGGACCAACCCAAGCAAAAGGAAGTCGGAGGCATGGAAGTCTTTGGAGAAGAAGCGCGTTTGCTTTTTATCCAGGATGATTTCCGGAACATTTTGCGCTATCTGACTGAGCAGCCGGATTACTTCCAAAGTAATTATGGATTAGACTTTGAACGCTTCAGCGATGTCTTTCATTTTGCCGCCATCGTCGGTGGCCGGGCAACCATTGATGGTGACCCGATGATGGTCGCTCAAGATTTGGCGATCGATGCGGAATTTTTCTACTGGGTCTGTCGCCACAAACCGGAACGGGTCCTCTACCCTAGTTCCAGCGCAGCTTATCCGATTGACTTACAAACGGAATCTGATGCTATCGCCCTGAGCGAATCAGACATCAATTTCAAAAAGATGGGAGAACCAGACATGACCTATGGTTGGTCGAAACTGACCGGCGAGTATCTTGCTCACATTGCAGCAAAATATTACGACATCTCCGTCACTTGTATTCGTCCTTTCTCTGGTTATGGAGAAGATCAAAACCTAACCTACCCGATTCCCGCTATTGCCCAGCGTATCGCTCGCAGAGAAAATCCGGTGGAAGTTTGGGGAACAGGCAAACAGGGACGTGACTTTGTCCACATTGATGATGTCCTGGATTGTACCTTGCTTGCCATGGATAAGATCAAAGATGGAACGGCTATCAATATCGGCCGGGGTGAGTTGACTTCTTTCATTGATATCATCCACATACTTTGTGATATTGCGGGGTACGAACCAACGATCAAGCAATTACTGGATAAGCCAGTGGGCGTTTTCTCCCGTTATTCCAACATGGATTATGTCAATAATGAATTAGGATGGAAGCCGAAGATCTCTTTGAGAGAAGGTATGACACGGATTTATGAAGCCGCTTTGGCCAGAGAAAAAGCGGAAGCAGTTTAGCTGGCCATTCTGATAGGAAGGCATTTAAAAAATGCCTTCCTACTCAACACAGAAAAACGACCAACAAAACAAGAACAGACTCTATGACACGCATTGTTTGCTTCGGCCCCGGGCCAAAATTCAAGGGAGGTATTTCCAATTATAACACTTCACTGGCAAAAGCATTTGATCAACAGGAAGACGTTGAGGTGCATATCGTTTCCTGGACACAACAGTATCCGGCAATCATCCCTCGTGAGTTTGTAGATAAGACTTCAAAACAGGATTTTCTGGAAGGAACTCAAATCAAAGTACATTATCTCACCAATTATAACAATCCTTTTACCTGGCAGCAAACTTACCAGTACATCCGCGACCTACAACCGGACAAAGTTATTTTTCAGTGGGCCATTGCGGTACAGGGGCTGCCGATGGGTTACATCGCTCGAAAACTCAAAAAACACGAGCAAATCGAGGTGATCTTTGACCTGCATTTTGTTATTCAGAAAGAAGGTAGTGCTTTGGACAATCGTTTTACAGCCTTTGGTATTGAGCCGGCTGATACTTTTATTACCCATGCTTACAAGACAGTTGACGAACTAAAGGAGTTACTCCCTAAGCGTGCATTGTATGTTACTGAAAAGGGGGATCGCTCAACAGACCCTGAAAAGACGACCGTCATCAAACTCTACCACCCCATTTATGACTTATTTCAACCTGATCCGAATTTTGATGTAGCGGCGTTTAAGCAGAAACATGGTTTGAAAAAAAATGTCTTTCTCTTTTTTGGTTTTATCCGAAAATACAAAGGTTTGCATCACGCCATTCGTGCTTTCAAACTACTTTCAGACGAACGGGATGATGTCTCTTTGGTGATCTGTGGAGAGTCTTTTTGGAAGACCCTGGATCAATCCAAATGGTCCACCAAGATTAAAAATGCACTCTTTGGAATTGCAAAATCTATTTTTCTCAAAAAATCTGATGACGAAGGAAATTATCGCCCCTTGCAACTCATCGACGAATTGAACCTACGGGATAAAGTACTGATCCGCAATGAGTTCATCGCTAATGAAGATGTCAACAAGTATTTTCAGATTGCTGATGCAGGGCTGTTGTTTTATCAGTATGCAACTCCTTCCGGCGTAGAGTCCCTCAGTTATAACTTTAAACTTCCGATCATTGCCACCCGGGTCGGTCACTTCCCTGAAACCATCAAAGATGGGTATAACGGCTACCTGGCCGAAGCGGAAAACGTAGTATCGATGAAGGAAAAAATGGAATTGTTTTTAGAGCAGCCCATTAGCCGGGACAATGTCGAAGCCTCGGCAAAAGAAATGAGTTGGCAGAATTACGTTAACGCGATATTGAGGTCGGAAGTGTGAAGTCGGAAGTCTGAGGTCAGAAGTCAGAGGTCGGAGGTCAGATGGACGTGCATGACGTGGGAGGTCGGAAGTGTGAAGTCAGAGGTCAGATGGACGTGCATGACGTGCTGTCGGTGGTTCGATAAAAGGTATGTTTAATTTTTACACTACGCCCCGCATCAGGAAAAAATTTGCGCAGCACTTTTTTTCCGGCTATCTGACCTCCGACTTCCGACCTCTGACTTCTCTTCCAATCAATGCAATTCCAACTTTTATACGGG
>CBDUIU010000250.1:0-6324 GCA_965367335.1 uncultured Saprospiraceae bacterium | reverse complement strand
CCAGCGACCATGATGTCTTTGTATACAAATCTAATGAGGCCCCTATTCCATTTATTCGTAATGAGGAGCTTATTCTGCTTTTAGCCGAAGCCAATATTGGGATAGATAATGGCGCCGCGCTGGATGCCTTAAACACGGTTCGTACCAGAAATGGAATTGGGACGGTCAGTCTTAACGCTGATGATGAACTTGTAGATGAATTATTGACGCAACGTCGATTTTCTCTATTTTTTGAAGGTCATCGCTGGGTAGATATGCGCCGGTATAATCGCTTGAATGAACTCCCTATTGATCGGCCGGGAGATGATATCTGGGAACAACTTCCGCGGCCCGAGAGCGAAAACTAAGCTCGTGCATTTTGTGGTTTTAGGGTAAACAACAGCCTGCTTAATCCAGGATTAAGCGGGCTGTTTTCTTTGTTCTTTTTCTATTTCGGCTGTATGACGTCATTTAATGAAAGTTTTAAAATCGGCTAATACCGTGTAAAATCAGGTATTCCAAGTATCTTAAGTAAAAAAACCTAGTTCATTATTGAATATCTGCCTCAGAAATTTTGCTACTTTCTTTAGAAATGCTACATTTATAGTGCTTGTCCCGAAACTGTTTAATGAATATTTAGTTTTAAATTCTGATCAACCCCCTAAAACGAACTTGAAAAATGGCTGCACTACTCATTTCCTGGGTATTTGCAGGATGGCTATCTTTGGTTTTTGGACTTAGCGCTATTCACCTCCTGGCCTCCTATCTACAAGAGGATAAACTTCCCTTACGAAATTCAAAAATAGACTATGTCCTTCTTTTTGGATTTATCCTCATCACCTCCCTTACCAGTATCCTTACGCTGTTCAGTCCGATCAACGGCTGGGTCACCATTGGATTTGCGCTGGTCGGTGTTTTACTAACATATCTCCACTGGGATGATCTCCGGCAAGTTAGCAGTCATTTAAAGGAGGGCTGGCAAACGATGTCGTGGCAAATAAAAGTAGCCATTGGAGCAGCTTTCCTGATAACAATGTGTTCACTAATTATAGATTTTGGGGAGTCTGATGTCTGGTTTTATCATTCTCAATCCATTAAATGGATCAAGGAATATGCCGTTGTACCTGGTTTAGGAAACCTCCACGGCCGCTTTGCTTTCAATTCCCATTTCTTTGTCTCTTCCGCTTTATTTACCCTTTGGTTTTCCGATGAATACGTGGTATTTCCACTTAATAGTCTGTTTTTCTTTATCTTTTGCATTCGGCTCTTAGTAAATATTCAAAAAAGCTTACAGGCGCAGCAATGGCCCTATTTTATTGTCAATTCCATCTTGTTAGTGACTTGTACTTTTCAAATATTTTCACTGGCCAACGGTACAAGTACGGATGCGATTGCTGCCATAATTCTGCTCTATGCTTTTTTATGGTTTTTGGAACAACCTTTTAGTCAGAAAAACATCACGGAACTGGTCATATTTTGGGCACTGATCCTTACCGCTTCCACTTTTAAACTCAGTGCTTTATTTTCCGGATTCTTACTCCTGTATCATCTACCCTTGGTTTTTCATAAAAAGCGCTTGCCCTTGTTTTTAGCCACGGGGCTGCTGATCATGCTGCCTTTTATCACCAGAAATATTATCCTCTCCGGTTATTTGGTCTACCCTGTTCCCTCTCTGGATGTACTTTCAGTCGATTGGAAAATACCAAAAGAGGAAGTGATTTTGGAAAAAGAGTTAATTGAAGGTTGGTCCAAATTACCTTACGGTGGTGCACATATTCCTATTGAAGAAATTCCGGAGATCCTTGACGTTCCTTTTGGTGAATGGTTTATGGAATGGTGGCCCCAAAAGACCTTAAAATGGAAAGTGATCATGATCATTGATCTGTTTATTATCGTACTGATGTTTATGGCATTTTTCCGAAAAAATTACATGTTGGCCTTACTCTCATTTACGGTTTTATTTAACCTGGCTTTTTGGTTTATAAAAACGCCTAACCCCCGGTTTGGATATGCTTTTTTATTTTTGGCAATGGCACTGGTCTTTGCTTATAGTTTGGCACCCTTACTCAAACGACTCAAACTCAATCAAACCATTTATCTGGGCTTTGCCGTTTTGATGATTGCTTCTACCCAATTAAAAAACCAGGTGATCTACACCACTCCGGAATTATCTGATTTGCTGATCCCCGATTACTATCAAGTCCGCTCCGCCCCAAAACCCTTCCAAACCAAAAACTTCATTGTCAATACGCCACCCATGGCAGCACCAGCTAAGGGAATCTGGTGTTATAACCTACCGCTTCCTTGCACTCCCTTCCCCAAACAAAATCTAGTGATGCGCGGCGAAGATTATCAGGCAGGGTTCCGAGTAGACAATGAGGAACAAGAAGTTCGATTAATGCATAAAAAATGAATACAACCCCTAATAACCCGAACCAGCACAGCGCAGTTCACAACCCGTAACAACCGAACCAGCACAGCGCAGTTCACAACCCCTAATAACCGAACCAGCGCAGCGCAGTTCACAACCCGTAATAACCCGTAATAACCCGTAATAACTAAGTCAACTAACATAACCCCTAAAAAAAACCCTAAATTAAAATGAATATCACTACACTCTCCATCGTCATCCCTGCCTATAATGAAGGTGCAACCATCCATTTGATCCTGGACAAAATTAAAGCAGTAAATTTGGTCAATGATATCCAGAAAGAAATTATCATTGTGAATGATTGCTCAAAAGACAACACCAAAGAAGCCATTCTTCGCTACCAAAAACACAACCCCGGCCTGAACATTGCTTACCATGAGCACGAAGTCAACAAAGGTAAAGGAGCAGCCTTGCATACGGGTATCAGTCGGGCCACTGGCGAATACCTCATTATTCAAGATGCCGACCTGGAGTATGACCCCCAAGAGTATAATTTATTGTTGCAACCTATTCTTGATGATTTCGCAGACGTTGTCTATGGTTCTCGTTTTATCGGAGGTAAGCCCCATCGGATTTTGTTCTTCTGGCATTCCATCGGCAATCAGTTTCTGACCTTTATCTCCAACATGTTTACCAATCTGAACCTGACGGATATGGAAACCTGTTACAAGCTATTCAACACCCAACTCATTCAAAGCATTCCACTCAAAGAAAATCGCTTTGGCTTTGAGCCAGAGGTTACCGCAAAGATCGCTCGGGTACCGAATATCCGTATTTATGAAGTGGGCATTTCCTACTATGGTCGTACTTATGAGGAAGGCAAAAAGATCGGATGGCGTGACGGCTTTCGGGCAATTTATTGTATTTTAAAATTTAACGTCTTCCGGAAAAGAGGTCAGGTCATTGAAATGCCTCCCGTAGAAGAGCCAGTACTTACTCAGGCGGATCTACCGGTAGTCGAACCAACAGAGCGACCTTCAACGGTATTGGATGAGTGACCATATCTTATTTGCATAGCTTTTCATTATTCTAATCAACTAAGTAATACAGACTACTTGCTGTTATAGCTTAATGCCTTGAAGTAAGAACCCCATAATCTCTCTAAAATGAACTACACGACACAATTCATTCTTATAGTCCTTTGCGTTTTTTTCCTCCTTTTTGCCTGCAATAAACCCGAGCCTGAAAGACTCTTTATTTTTGCCTTATCCGACGAAAACAATCAGGCTGCCATCAATAATCAACAGCAGGCGATCCTAAGTATCGCAGAACAAAATGGTTGGAATGCTGATACCATCTCTAACCCCAAACGCATCACCGAGGAAAACCTACAACATTGTGCTTCCGTAATTTTTATTCATACATCCGGGGCTACTCTTGACAACTTTCAACTAGCAGACCTACAACGCTATATGCAAGCTGGCGGAGGCTTTGTTGGTATTCATACCGAGGGTAAGCCTGCTACCATTTGGCCCTGGACCAAAGACGCCAAAACTTCGCAAGTCTATTACCCGGATCTTAGCCAACTCACCACTCCAGATTTCTTAACAAAGTTGGAAGCGGGTTTAAAAACAACCCTGGGAACGAATACACGTGACTACAGCAAGGCGACCACTCCCCGTTCTCCGGATGAAGATCGCTTTGTAAAAGTACCTCTGATAGACTCTGTCTGGGTAGAGCCCATTGAACTATCTGTGCTGCCCAACCTGGATATATTAGTCATCCAGCGACGTGGTGAATTAATGCACTATGATCATAAAACCAAACAACTAACCGAAACCGGAAAGCTTGATGTTTTCTTTCAGGCAGATGATCCGGAGATCCATTCTGAGCAAGGATTGGTCGGACTGACCCTGGATCCGAATTTTGAGGCTAACAATTTCATCTACCTTTTTTATTATCCTACCGGCAAAGAAGTCAGTCGCCTGTCGCGTTTTGTTTTTCAAAATAAAAAATTGGAGCTGGCTAGCGAAAAGGTCATTCTTGAATTCGAAAGTGATAGAAACATTTGCTGCCATACCGGTGGAGCCCTGGCCTTTGGCCCAGACCGTCTTTTGTACATTACTACCGGTGATAACACCTCCCCCAGCCATCAAAACCCGACAAAACGTATCCTGATGGTTACGGGTCTGTAGATAATCGGCCGGAGTATAGCGAATATGATGCGACCAGAACTTCTGCTAATACCAATAGCCTGCAAGGAAAAATTCTTCGTATCCGTATGAACGAAGACGGTACTTACGACATTCCCGAAGGGAACCTTTTCCCGAAGGGTATGGAAAAAACACATCCGGAAATTTATGTCATGGGCACCCGGAATCCTTACCGGATGTTCGTTGATCAAAAAACCGGTTACGTGTACTGGTGCGACATTGGACCGGACGCAGAAGAAGCCAGCCCTGATTGGGGTCCAAAGGGTACCGATGAGATCAACCAAACCCGTGAGGCAGGAAATTTTGGCTGGCCTTATTTCTCCGCTAATAATATTCCATATCGCTATTTTGATTTCGTAAAAAAACAAAGAGGTGATTTTCATGATCCGCAAAAGCCCGTCAATAATTCTCCTTTAAATACGGGCTTAAAAAACCTCCCTCCGGCACAACCCGCCTTCATCTGGTATCCCTACGATGAGTCGGAGGAATTTCCACAGATGGGCATCGGTACGCGCAATGCCATGGTTGGTCCGATTTATTATGCGGAGGATTATCCGGAGGAGACACGACTACCTGAGGCCTTTAATGGCAAACTATTTATCTATGAATGGATGCGGGATTTTATCAAAGTGGTGACTTTAGATTCTGCTGGCAATTACGTCGGCATGGAGCCTTTTATGTCCAGCACCTTTTTCTCTCACCCTATTGATATGGAAATTGGCCCCGATGGACAACTCTATATCTTGGAGTATGGCCAGGCATGGTACACGGGTAATGATGATTCCGGCCTTTATCGCATTGATTATACCGATGGTAATCGCCAGCCCAAAGCTCGTTTAGCTGCAGACCGTACTTCAGGGGCGGTTCCGCTGGCTGTCAATTTCTCCGCCGCAGCTTCTGAAGATCCAGATGGTGGTCAATTGACTTATCTCTGGGAATTTGGTGACGGCCAGGTAGAACAAACTACTTCTGCTACCTTTACCCATACCTACGACCAGGTCGGTGATTATTCTGTTTTTCTCACTGCCGTTGATGATCAGGGCGCTTCCGCCCGCACCGGGCCTTTTAATATCTACGCAGGTAATGAAGCGCCGGAGTTAGCGATAAAAATGGAAGGAAACAGTCAGTTTTATTTCCCTGGAAAACCGTTAAAATACCAACTGGTGGTTTCTGACAAGGAGGATGGAGAGTTAATGGGTGATGCTATCCCCAAAGAACAATTTGATTTGAAGTTGGATTATATGACCGTCGCAAAACCAGTGTTAGGGCATAAAGTGTTTTCCGAAGTAGAAATTGGAGAACAGTTGGTCATGGAAACAGGATGTGCCTCTTGTCACATGATAGATAAAAAATCTGCTGGACCCTCTTACCTCGACATTGCTACGAAATACGACGAGGATGAAATGACGATCGACCACCTCAGCACTAAGATCCTGAAAGGCGGTAGCGGCGTCTGGGGACAAACGGCGATGAGCCCTCACCCTAATCTACGAAAAGAATCTGCGGAATTGATTGTCAAGTATATTCTGTCTTTAGGAAAGGAAAAGCAGCAACTCACCAGTCTTCCGGCTAGCGGCAGTTTCCGCCCGGATAAAGCACAAAAAATCAGCCCTAAAACAGTGGTCTTACTAAAAGCTAATTTTACGGACCGCGGTGGCCCTCAGGCTAAGGCTTTGCAGACGAGCACCTCTCTACAGCTCAGTTATCCCAAAATTGAAGCGGAGGGTACCCGGCAGCATCAATATGTAGCCAAGGTCATCT
>CBDUIU010000249.1:0-6340 GCA_965367335.1 uncultured Saprospiraceae bacterium | reverse complement strand
TGACGGGAGCGCATCAGACGATCCAGAACAACTGTGTGGACTGTCATATCGGAGGCAATTACGCTAATACGCCTAACACCTGTGATGGCTGTCATATCAGTGATTATAATGCCACGACGAATCCAAATCACTTGAATTTGGGCTTATCGACGGATTGTGAGACCTGCCATACGACGGCCCCGGATTGGATGCCCGCTGATTTCCCGAACCATGACACCTACTTCCAGTTAAATGGCGCACATGCCCTGATTTCTAATAATTGCGTGGATTGCCATAACGGCGATTATAACAATACACCCAACACCTGTGATGGTTGTCATATTGCAGATTATAATGCCACGACTAATCCGGATCACCAGGCGGCGCAGTTTCCAACCACTTGCGAAGATTGCCATACAGAGACGGCCTGGGTACCGTCGACCTTTGACCATAGCCAGTTCTATCCATTTACCGGAGCGCATATAGCGATCCAAAATGATTGTATTGCTTGTCATATCGGAGGCAATTACGCCAATACGCCCAACACCTGTGATGGCTGTCATATCAGTGATTATAATGCCACGACAAATCCAAATCACGTGAATCTGGGCTTATCGACGGATTGTGAGACCTGCCATACGACGGCACCGGATTGGACGCCAGCGGCCTTCCCGAACCACGATACTTACTTCCAACTGAATGGAGCGCATGCCCAGATAGCGAACGATTGCGCAGCCTGTCATAACGGCAATTACAACAATACCCCTACCACCTGTGTGGGTTGCCACCAGGATGATTATAATGCCACGACGAATCCGGATCACGAGGCAGCACTGTTCCCAACCACCTGCGAAGATTGTCATACGGAGACGGCCTGGATACCATCGACCTTTGACCATAACACCTTCTATCCATTGACGGGAGCGCATCAGACGATCCAGAACAACTGTGTGGACTGTCATATCGGAGGTAATTATACCAATACCCCCAATACCTGTGATGGCTGTCATATCAGTGATTATAATGCCACGACGAATCCAAATCACGTGACCCTGGGCTTGTCTACAACTTGTGAGACCTGCCACACGACGGCACCAGATTGGACGCCAGCGGCCTTCCCGAACCACGATACTTACTTCCAACTGAATGGAGCGCATGCCCAGATAGCGAACGATTGCGCAGCCTGTCATAACGGCAATTACAACAATACCCCTACCACCTGTGTGGGTTGCCACCAGGATGATTATAATGCCACGACGAATCCGGATCACGAGGCAGCACTGTTCCCAACCACCTGCGAAGATTGTCATACGGAGACGGCCTGGATACCATCGACCTTTGACCATAACACCTTCTATCCATTGACGGGAGCGCATCAGACGATCCAGAACAACTGTGTGGACTGTCATATCGGAGGCAATTACGCTAATACGCCTAACACCTGTGATGGCTGTCATATCAGTGATTATAATGCCACGACGAATCCAAATCACTTGAATTTGGGCTTATCGACGGATTGTGAGACCTGCCATACGACGGCCCCGGATTGGATGCCCGCTGATTTCCCGAACCATGACACCTACTTCCAGTTAAATGGCGCACATGCCCTGATTTCTAATAATTGCGTGGATTGCCATAACGGCGATTATAACAATACACCCAACACCTGTGATGGTTGTCATATTGCAGATTATAATGCCACGACTAATCCGGATCACCAGGCGGCGCAGTTTCCAACCACTTGCGAAGATTGCCATACAGAGACGGCCTGGGTACCGTCGACCTTTGACCATAGCCAGTTCTATCCATTTACCGGCGCGCATGTAGCGATCCAAAATGATTGTATTGCTTGTCATGTCGGGGGTAATTACGCCAATACGCCTAACACCTGTGATGGCTGTCATATCAGTGATTATAATGCCACGACTAATCCAAGTCACACGAACTTAGCCTTATCTACGACTTGTGAAACCTGCCATACCACAGATCCGGGCTGGATGCCCGCTGATTTCCCTGATCATAATACCTACTTCCAGTTGAATGGGGCGCATGCTGTTATTGCCAATAACTGTGTATTATGTCATAATGGTGATTACAACAATACCCCTACCACCTGTTTTGGCTGCCATGCTACGGATTATAATAATACAACCAACCCTAATCATACGGCGGCAGGTTTCCCAACTACTTGTGAGAATTGCCACTCCGAATCTGCCTGGGTACCGGCGACCTTTGATCATGATACGCAGTATTTTCCGATCTATAGTGGGAAACATGATGGTGAGTGGAGCCAATGTGTAGAGTGTCATACCATCCCAAATAACTATATGCAATTCAGTTTTATTGACTGCCATGAGCATAATGATCCGGTAGACCTAGCTGATGAACACCGTGGGGTGTCCGGATATGTTTATGAAAGTAATGCTTGTTATGCTTGTCATCCGGATGGAGAAGATTGATTATATGAAACAGTTCTTTTACATACTACTCTTTATTAGTTTTGTTTGTAGCTTACAAGCGCAAACAAAGCTGGTGTATGAGCAAGGGACGGCTTCATTTTTATCCTCTCGAAATGTATATGTAAAGTTCGCATCTACAGCAGGAATGGCTGTCGGAGATACTTTATTTGTGATAAAAGATGAGGCATATGTTCCGGCCTTAATCATCAGCAATACATCTTCGACCTCAGCGGTATGTACTCCTTTAACTGATCATAATTGGCAAAAGGGTGATCCGTTTTATGCGGCAGTGGAAGTGAAGATTAAAAAGAAGGAGCCCAAGAAGAAGATCACACCCATCAAGACGGAAGTCCCGGATAAAACGATTGCTGATGAAATCCATGCGGATGAACAAGTGGCTACCACCGGTGAGGCAGAAGCCAGAAAGCCAGCACGAAAGGAAAAGCTAAGAGGAAGAGTATCCGCTGCTTCTTACAGTAATTTTTCCGAGTATCGAGATATCCACCGGATGCGTTATGCTTTTTCCTTTAAAGGAGATAATATCCGTAAATCCAAATTTTCAACCGAGAACAATATCACCTTTCGACATACCCTGGGCGAGTGGCAGCAGGTTAAAGAGAATCTCAATCAAGCCTTAAAAGTTTATGCGCTTTCGGTAAAATACGAACTGGACGATCATTCGAGCGTAACCTTTGGCCGTAAGATCAATCCTCGGATTTCAAGTATGGGAGCCCTGGATGGTTTGCAGTTAGAGAAGTCATGGGGTAATTTTTTAATCGGTGCGCTGGCAGGTTCCCGCCCAGATTATTCTGACTATAGTTTTAATATTAACTTGTTACAGGCGGGGGCTTATCTGAGCCGGGTTTCCAGTGATCCTAAAAAGTATCAACAGACTACGGTCGGTTTTGCGGAGCAACGCAACCGGGGGGAAATAGATCGTCGACTGGTTTATTTTCAGCATACCGGGCAATTGTTTAAAAATATGAATCTGTTTAGTTCCTTTGAACTGGACCTTTACGAGAATATCAATAATGAAGCAAATAATACCACCCGCCTAACCAATATCTTTGTCTCTTTGCGATATACGGCTTCTAAAAAACTGAGACTGACCGCTTCTTATGATGCGCGTAGAAATATCATCTATTACGAATCCTACAAACATTTTATTGATCAATTAATTGATAATGAAACCCGACAAGGCTTGCGTTTTGGTTTTTCTCATCGGCCCCACAAATTGATTTCCTGGGGAGTTAATTCCAGTTTGCGTTTTCAAAAAAACCAACAAAATCAATCAAAGAATATTAATGCCTTTGTTAATTTCTCTCGTATTCCGAATCTGGGCATACGGGCTTCGCTGCGCGCCAATTATCTGGAGACCGATTATATCAGAAGTCAGGTGTACAGCTTGAACCTTTCCAGGGCCATTATTAAGCAAAAACTCAACGCAGATATCTATTACCGATTTATGAATTATGCTTACCAGAACAATGATACCAAGGTATTGCAAAACATCGGCGGAGCTAGTTTCTCCTATCAGGTTTTAAAAAAATTAACGCTATATTTATATTATGAAGGTACTTTTGACGACCAGGGGCGAGTGTTCCAGCGGTTTAATTCTAAACTTATTCAACGGTTTTAAAATAACATCTAGCGAATCTTTTATCAAGACTTAATTAATTAATTCTATCTATATGAATCGGACAAATAAATTTCTATTCCTAGGTCTGGCTTGCTTTCTGTTTTTATGGACCTCCTGTGACTCCGGTCCGCGAGTGATTGAAAGTGACTCAGATTCCGAAGTAAGTGCTAACACTATTCCTTCATTGAATGAATCTCCCAAAGCAGCACCGGCAAACAATAATACCAATGCGGTGGTTTCCGATGAGCACAAGGTCGTGGTGGAAGAAGCGTTGCATACGGATAAATACTCCTATTTGAAAGTTAAAGAAAATGGAGAGTCCTTTTGGATTGCAGTTTCTAAACGAACGGTGAATACAGGAGATACTTATTATTATAAAGGTGGTTTACTGAAGAAAAATTTTTATAGTAAAGAGTTTGATCGGACTTTTGAAACTGTCTATCTGGTTTCTAATGTTTGGCGAGATCCGGCTGAGGCTACTGGCGGGGAGGTAACTCATACGCATACTGATGGTACGACCCATACCCCAGCAGATATTCCATTAGCGGATATACGACCAGCCGAAGGATCGATTGCCCTATCTGATCTTTTTGCCAACAAGGATAAGTATAATGGTAAAACTGTAAAAGTTACCGGCAAGGTCATGAAAGTCAACCCTATGATCATGCAACGCAATTGGTTACATCTGCAGGATGCTTCCGGAGAAAAGTACGATCTGGCCGTTACAACGATGGAAAATGTTCCACTTGGTGCGGTCATCTCTATGGAAGGAACTATTGCCGTAGATAAGGATTTTGGTGCAGGGTATCGGTATGATATTATTATGGAAGGAGCGGTGTTGAAGTGAAGTTGATAATAAGATGGTATAGCTATTAGCACTGGATGGCTAAGAAAGTCAGGAAAATTTTAGGATTTTCCAGGTGATGTATTTTAGATTATAAACATGAAGATTGTGAAGGTATTAAAAAAAATAATTGATAAACTTTTTTCCACCTCAGCCGCTGGGCTGTATATGATCCTTTTTGCAATTGCAATTGGCGTAGCGACCTTTATAGAGAATGATTTTGGGACAAGTTCTGCACAAAAGGTAATCTTTAAAGCGAGGTGGTTTGAGTTATTATTGGTTTTATTCGGGATAACTATTTTAGTAAACATTTTTCGCTTCCGGATGATACAGCAGAAAAAGTGGGCCATTTTGTCCTTTCATGCGGCGATGATCATCATTCTGCTGGGGGCCGGAGCTACGCGCTATTTTGGTTATGAAGGAATGATGCACATCCGGGAGGGAAGTGCGTCCAATTCTTTTCTGTCTCAGGAAACCTATTTGGTTTATGAAGCTGAAGTGAAGGGAAAAACCTATCGTTTTGATGAATCGGTGTTGTTTGCCACCTTAGGAAATAATCAACTAGAGAAAGCTTATGTGCTGGGAGGAAAAGAGTTGAAGGTTGAAGTGTTGGATTTCATTCCTAATCCGGAAGAGCAGATGGTTCCGGATGAAGCCGGTTTGCCGACCCTCAAGGTCGTGATTGGAGGGGCAAATGGGCGAGAGGAATATTTTGTAAAAAAAGGAGATCGAGTGCGGATCAGAGGCACCTTATTTAACTTCAGAAACGAAGAAGCTCCTGGAGCTTTCAATATTTCCTACCAGGATAATTTTATCCGCTTTAAGGCACCAACAAGCTTCATGCAAACCGTCATGGCTACCCAGCAAAAGGATACCTTAGTCGGAGGGCAATACCATGATTTACGTCTGCGTAGTTTGTACAGCAATGGATTACAAAGCTTTGTTTTTGGGGATTTCTCTCCCAAGGCAAGAGTTGAAGTGGTCTCTGCCAGTCAGAAAATGCTAAGTACCAGCTCTGCCGGCCTGGTCGTGAAAGTCAGTCAGGGTGGGCAATCTGAGGTGCAAACCATCTACGGGATGCAGGGAGTGGAAGGGCGTCCACGGGTTTTTCGCCTGGGAGATGTCAACCTGGCCATTGCATATGGGGCCAAACGTGTTTCCCTGCCTTTTGCCTTGCAGTTGCGTGATTTTATCCTGGAGAAATATCCGGGCACCAACTCCGCTTCCTCCTATGCCAGCGAAGTGACCTTACTGGATGATCGATTTAATGTCAACCGGCCGGTACGGATTTTTATGAATAATATTCTGGACTACGAAGGGTATCGCTTTTTTCAGTCTTCTTTTGATCAGGACGAGTTGGGTACTTATCTCAGTGTGAATTATGATGCGCTGGGTACCTGGACTTCTTCTCTGGGATAT
>CBDUIU010000248.1:0-6342 GCA_965367335.1 uncultured Saprospiraceae bacterium | reverse complement strand
TCGGTTAGTCTACTTAAAGGATAGCGCAGGGGATGAAAATTTTCAACTTTTCGCTGTGAATCTCGATGGTTCAGCGCCCCTTGAGCTAACTCCCTACGAAGGCGTTCTGATCCAGGTCATCGATGATTTACCGGATAACGAAGAAGAAATTATCATCGGTATGAATAAAAATAATCCTCAATTATTTGAGCCATACCGCTTAAATATTCATACAGGAGAAATTGAGCAGTTGGCAGAAAATACTAATCCTTTGGAGCCAATAGATAGTTGGATGACGGATCACGAAGGGAAACTGCGTATAGCTTCTAAACTAGTAGGTGGCACCAACGCCACGCTGCTTTATCGAGATAATGAGACCGAGGATTTCCGGGAAGTGATCACTACAGACTTTCGGACGACGATACAACCCTTGTTTTTTGAATTTGACAATAGCAGCATATTGTATTGTGCTTCTAATTTAGACCGGGATAAATCTGCAATTGTTCGTTTTGATATGGCTAAAGGAAAAGAGGTCGATGAGCCATTATTTAGTCATGAGGAAGTTGATGTTAGTCAACTTCATTATTCCCGCAAGTATAAAAAGCTAACCTCTATCACTTACAATACTACTAAATGGCAACATCATTTCCTGGATGAATCCACTGCTAAAACTCAGCAACGTATAGAGTCATCATTGCCTGGTTATGAGGTGTTTGTAGTAAGTCATAACAAAGCTGAGGATAAGTTTATGATCCGTACTTTCAGCGATCGGTCACTTGGCGCCTATTATTTTTACGATAAGAAAAGTGATGACTTACGGCATATCACAGATGTTAGTCCGTGGCTGGATGAGTCAGAAATGGCCGAAATGCGACCTATTACTTATAGTTCCAGAGATGGCTGCACTATCCATGGCTATTTAAGTTTGCCAAAAGGACTAGAGGAGAAAAATTTACCTGTAGTTGTTAACCCACATGGTGGCCCCTGGCATCGGGATTCCTGGGGTTTTAACCCAGAGGTTCAATTATTTACTAGCCGCGGATATGCCGTATTACAAATGAATTTCCGGGGTAGTACGGGTTATGGTCGTGATTTTTGGGAAAAAAGTTTTAAGCAGTGGGGCCAAAGCATGCAAGATGATATTTCAGATGGGGTTCAATGGCTGATTGATCAGGGGATTGCTGATCCAAAAAGAATTGCTATTTACGGAGGAAGTTATGGTGGCTATGCTACCCTTGCCGGAGTTACCTTTACACCAGAACTCTATGCCTGTGGAATTGATTACGTCGGAGTTTCCAACCTCTTTACTTTTCTTAATACTATCCCTCCTTATTGGAAACCTTATCTGGAGATGATGTATGAAATGGTTGGCCACCCAGACAAAGATGCCGAAATGATGATGGCCTACTCTCCGGTGAAGCATGTGGATAAGATCAAAGCGCCATTATTTGTCATCCAGGGTGCTAACGACCCACGAGTTAATATTGATGAAGCAGATCAGATTGTACAACAATTGAGGGATCGTGGAATTGAGGTGCCTTATATGGTAAAATATGATGAAGGACATGGATTTCAAAATGAGGAAAACCGATTTGAGGTGTATAAAGCAATCCTGGGATTTTTGCGGCGGCATATTTAAGGCTATGTGCATAATACGAACAAGCCTGGCATCCCATAGAATGCTGCTAATTTCCATTGTTCGTCTAAAAAATTAGACAAACAATGGAAAAGCGTTTAATTTTGTTTTCATTATGGTAATAGATATAATTTTTGCAATCGTTGTCCTGTCCGGTTTTTGGTTAGGATTTTCCCGTGGGATAATTAAAACGGTGTTTACTGTCCTTTCATTTGTTTTTGGACTAATGGCCGCTTTTAAGTTTGCCCCGGCAATGACCAAATTTCTGGAAACTACTTTTCGGGATGACAATCCCTTGTTCTTTCTTGCTGGGTTCCTGCTTTCTTTCGTCCTTATGATGTTATTGATACGGACCTTGGCCCGTGGCCTGGAAGGTGTTTTAAAAACAGCCAATATCAATATTGTCAATCAATTAGCTGGTGGAATGTTGCTAGGTGGTGTCTTCGTCCTAGTATTTAGTACGCTATTATCCTTTAGTGACAGAACACATCTCATCAGCCCTGAAACCAAAGCCCAAAGCATGACTTACCCCTATTTAGAGCAATATCCAACCTATGTCTATGCCGCTGCTGAAAAAATGAAACCAATGTTTCAGGAGTTCTGGGATCAATCCATTCGAATGATGGATCGGATGGAAGAAATGAGTATTGAACAAACAGAAAACACAACGGTAGAAGATCGCTCTGATGAACTACCGAATGAGGATGAAGATTCTACTAATCGATAATTACGATTCTTTTACTTATAATCTCAAGGATTATTTGTTACAACTAGGAGCAGAGGTTCGGGTAGAACGCAATGATACATTGCCATTGGAAGACTATTTTGAATTAAGCTGTGATGCAATCGTCTTGTCTCCAGGGCCTCAACGACCTGAAAATGCGGGTCACTTGATGCGGATCCTTGCTTATTATCACGACAAAAAACCTATTCTTGGAATCTGTTTAGGGCATCAGGCCCTCGGGCTTTATTTTGGGGCTATTGTGAAGCGAGCATCCTTGCCTGTGCATGGCAAAACATCTACTTTAAATCACCGTGGACATCAATTATTCGTTGGACTACCAGCAACATTTGAAGTAATGCGTTATCATTCTTTAGTAGTTGAGAATTTGGAAAAGACGCCTTTAAAAGTAATTGCGACTACAACCCAAGGAGAGGTAATGGCATTTTCACATGCAACATTTCCTATAATCGGTCTCCAATTTCATCCGGAATCAATTTTAACTGAATTTGGATTAGAAATGATGAAGAACTGGATGGACGCTATAAAAGGGAAAGCCAATTCACAATAATTTGCGCAACTGGTTATTTTTCTTTGCAAAAAGTGAATACACTCAATATGTCTATTATCTAAACTTCCTTAACCGCTTACCATCTTTTTTCCAACTTAGTCTCTTACTAATCCGGAAACTGCTGCCCAATCCTCCAGCTAACTTCCAACAATATAAATACATTAAATTTTAACGTAAGGACACATAAAATAAAAGCGACAAGTACAGTCAAAAAAAGAAATCCTCAAAAGAAAGTCATTCTATTTTTAGATGATTTACAAGAAAGAGGAGGAAACACTCACCATAGCTAAAAAAATCACCATATATTGACTACCCTAAACCTTGTATATTGTATGCTCCTCCTTGTATTAAACTTCTTTTTATTATATTTTTGTAAATAAGTACTTCCCTCCTATTAGTTAAGTCTTCACCATAATGATATCAGTTTGTGGTGCCCTCCTTTTTCTCCCCCTACATAAAAGTTAAAACGAAAAACAATAGATTCCAAGCATAACTTGAGTGTTTGGTTACTTTGAATTTAATTGAACAAGCCTGGTATTAAGGAAGCGTTAGAGTTAACTTAAATACTGGTCTAAATCCTATGAACATGCGTCTTAACCACTATCTTGTTTTGATGGTGTGTTTAACGACCTCTGTACTGACGAACGCCCAAGAATACTTATTGGAAAAACTGAATGCAAAGGTCAACACATCGAATTATGACGAAATTTCTCCATTGGTGAGCCCCGATGGACTCACCCTTTATTTCACTAGGGTGGGGTATCCTGACTATGATCGCACGCTAATCGAAAATGGGCGAAACCTCGGTACTATCTTCACCCCTGACCAACTCGAATCCTATCTCAGTGAAGTCTACAGTATCATTGCTGGAGAGCCTGTTCTTAACCCAGTGTCTTCCTCTTATAACCAAGACGTGTGGATGGGTTATTCCGTTCATGGTGAATTCGATAAAGTATATCATCCTACCTCTCCCATCAACAATGCACTTCCAAATAGCATTAGCTCATTAACACCCAATCCTCGGGAAATGATTGTAATTAATCAATTTGTCGAAGGTGGTGGCATGAAAAAAGGCTTTTCCAAAACTGAACAGTTCGCAGACGGTACCTGGTCTTTTCCAGAACCCATTTTTATCAACAATTACCATAACTCAGGACCAGATGTAAATATGAGCTTAAGTGCAGATGGTACAATGATGATCTTAGCGCTGGAAAGAGAGGATGCCATTGGAAGAAGTGATCTGTACGTCTGTCTACGCACGGGTCCGGATAGCTGGAGTATGCCAAAAAACTTAGGCCCTTACGTTAATACACCATACCGGGAAACGACGCCGTTTTTATCACCAGATGGAAAAACACTTTATTACGCTTCAGAGAGAGGAAACCATTCTGCTGGAGGAAGTGATATTTTCATGCAAACCCGTATGGATGATTCCTGGGAACGATGGTCCGCCCCTAAACGCTATCGCTTTCCAATCAACTCGCGCGCCAATGATAGCCACCCATATTTTAACGAAGCTACAGGATACCTCTATTTTACTTCTAACCGGGATGGTTCTTCGGATATTTTCCGCATTCAAATTGAAGCGCCGAAACCAATAGGTCTTCCCATCGAAGGAGTTGTCATCAATGCTGAAACGATGCAACCGGAGGAAGCCAGGGTAATCTATGCTCCGAAATATTTACAAGCTGCTTATAGTATTTTTATGTCTCAAGACGGAGATTTCAAAGTTACTATACCAAAAGGAGTAGAGTATACTATTCGGGCAGAAAAGCAAGGTTTTCAGAGTGAGATAATTGAAGTACGTTATGAGCCTGACGCCACGCAAGCTTACCGGGATCGGTATACCATTTATATAAAACCTGATGGACTAACTACATCAAATGAAACAGAATTTTCTCCTAATGCAATCCCAGTTTCAATCCCTGTATCAAATGCTAATTCTAACTCAACAGTTCAAACACAAAACAACCTAACAGTAGATTTACAAGCGACTCCTGACCAGATAAAAGTGGGTGCAAAACTGAATATCCCACCTATCTTTTTTGAGCGTTCTAAAGCTTTTGTCTTACGTAAATCATATGCATCCCTCGACGAACTATCCAAGTTCCTGGAGCGGAACCCACAAGTCTATATTCTAATAGCTGGACATACAGATAATCAAGGAGAAGAGGAGTTACTTCGTAAGCTATCTGAAGAGCGTGCGAATGCCATAAAAAATTATTTGGTTCGCAATCGTGGGCTGGAAGGCTTTCGCATAAAAACTCACGGATTTGGGGCACAACGTCCTTTAACAGACAACTCTTCGGAACGGCTACGTTCAAAAAATCGCCGGGTTGAAATAGAGATTATCCACATTGAACAAAATAATAACCCTAACTTCTTTGATGGGAAATAAATATCTGTTATCAGAATTTTTTGATTAAGAGAATAAGCGCTCCTTGATTGTGCCGTATCAGGTATGGACTGCAATCGGTGCTGAAAGACAAGCATCGGGAATTGCAAATGCTTCAACCAAACCCCAGACATCGGGGCGAATTTCACTACATAACGAGGCAACCACCTGACGGATAGCCTTGGTTTTCACACCTTCCATATAAGCCTGTTCCAAATACCAGCCTTTGTGGTTTTGAATAGTTGTCAAGGCAAATAAATCACAAAGCCTCTTGAGCATCTGACGAATAGCAGGTTCTTTTTGCCGGCGGATCACTATGACAAATTGTTCTAATATCAATCGTTCAACATAAGCTTCAGCGAGAGAAAGCATATGAGTTTGGCAACGTAAGAACGCTTCGTAAGCTGGAATCTGCTTTTTTAAGTAGTTGCGCATACGCTGACTAACACTTGCCAACAACTGCCTTTCCCGGTATCGAAATGCCTCCAGGTGGAAATCACTATCCCTCAAATGTGCTAGTTCTGTATTTCTGCTGGATAATGGGTTCCATTCACTCAAAGTATCCGAAACCTGACTAAGCAAAAAGCGCATGACTGCCCGGTATCCTTCATCATGAAATTCTTTTCTAAAATCAGATAACAGTCCTTTTGCAACTAATTGCATGAGGACGGTATTGTCTCCTTCGAAGGTGGTAAAAATATCTGTATCCGCTTTGAGAGCTGCAATTCGATTTTCGGCCAAATACCCTTTACCGCCACAAGCTTCACGACATTCCTGTATCGCTTCTGTAGAAAACCAAGTACTATAGGCTTTTAGGCCAGCCGCCATCGTTTCAATTTCTCGAATATCATTCTCACTTCTATTGACATAGCGTTTTGTCAGATAAGTAAGCGCAAAATCTATGGCATAAGCTTTAGCCAAATGAGGTAAAAGGCGCAGCTGATGGCTAGGGTAATCCATTAGCAACATCTCATCTTCTCCTGGTTGTGGTGCAAACTGCCGCCGCTTTAAGGCATATCGTATGGCGATTGTTAAAGCAG
>CBDUIU010000247.1:0-6345 GCA_965367335.1 uncultured Saprospiraceae bacterium | reverse complement strand
AAGGCAAGGCGGGTGTTCCGGTATGTCTATAGTGGATTTGTACTATGGAATATACTGACCACTTTTTGGGTATTCAATACGCATTTTGTGGCTGGTTGGATCGCGGTATTTGCCAATGCCTTGCTCATGTCGATCCCATTTATGGCGTATCACTGGACAAAACGGGGGCTAAAAGGGCGATTACAGTTTCTGGGATTCATGGCCTTTTGGATCACCTTTGAGTATTTACATATGCGTTGGGAATTGACCTGGCCCTGGCTAACGTTGGGTAATAGTTTTGCAAGGTATCCGGAAGCAGTCCAATGGTATGAGTTTACCGGAACTTACGGTGGTTCATTGTGGATCTTGTTGGGAAATGTATTGGTGTTTAAGGGGTGGAGTGGGGGTGGAATGGGTAGAGGGGCCAAAGGGGGTAAAGGGGGTAGAGGGGCCAAAGGGGAGAAAGGGGGCTGGGGGAGTTTGCGATGGGAGTGGGTACGTTTAGCGGCTTTATTAATTTTACCCGTACTTTTTTCCTTATATCGCTATACCACTTACGAAGAAAAAGGGATACCACAGGAAGTTGTGGTCGTGCAACCGAACTACGAGCCCCATTATGAAAAATTTAATGCTTCTCAACAACAGCAGCTCAATCGCTTTTTGCAATTATCAGAAAAAGCAGTGGGGCCGGAAACGGACTATTTAGTTTTTCCGGAGACGAGTTTCAACAGTATTCGATTTGGTAATCCTTCGGGCAATCAGGTGATCAGAGATTTACAGTTGTTTATCAATCGCTATGAAAATCTGAAGCTGGTTACCGGGTTGAGTGGGTTTAAAGTTTTCAGACCGGAGGACCCGCGCTCTGATTATATGCGTTATCAGATAGGTAGTAGTGGTGATACCCTGTGGTACGAAGCCTATAATATGGCGGCCCAGCTTAAGAGCGGTAGCCGCGAAGTGGACCTGTATCGCAAGTCTAAATTTGTTCCGGGAGCTGAGATCTTTCCTTACCGGAAAATCCTGTTTTTTGTAAAACCCCTCGTGGAAAGTCTTGGCGGAGCTTCGGTGTTAGCTATGCAAAAAGAACGGAGTGCCTTTAAGTCAGAAGGGCGAGGTGTAGCGCCGATCATTTGCTACGAATCAGTCTTTGGAGAATACACTACCGGCTATGTAAAAAATGGGGCCAATGCGCTTTTTATCGTTACTAACGATGGCTGGTGGGACAACACCGCCGGGCATAAGCAGCACCTGCTTTTTGCCAGTCTCCGTGCCATCGAAACCCGCCGGCCGATTGCTCGTTCCGCCAATACGGTATCTCTTGTCTGATCAATCAGCGTGGCGATATCCTCCAACCCACCAAATATGATGAACCGGCAACGGTAAAAGGAACAATCCTCTTTAATGATACCATTACTTTTTATGTACGCTATGGGGATTTGATCGGGCGAGTGGCAGGTCTTGTAAGTATATTGTTCTTACTGAATGCATTAGCTAAGGGTGTATTGAGGAGGAGTCAGGCGAAAATTTGACAGGGTTGAATTGCGAAGGTAATGATAGACAATTCTTCTTTTTTTGATTTGCTCACCGCCTAAAGACGATGCAACTACATCCATTCCCGTTCATCAATTTCCATCTTGTAGATTACGTAGTCACGCAATCCCTGAGCTTTTTCCAATTCAATATAGGGAATTTCTACATGGCCGGCAGCGGTGTAAAACACAATGTTAGCTAATTCTTTTCGCCGCTGATAAATCGTCTGTTTGATGCTGACCGCTTGTACTTTGTACCATTGGAGCAGACTGGCATCTTCCCCTACAATTCCTTTTTCACAGCGCAATCCTTCCAGACTTACTTCGTACTTCCATTTTTTGTAATACTGTCTGGAAAGGATAAACATGATGGGGATCCAGAATAGCCACAGCCAATCAGGGATGAAGGTATCAAACGGGGAAATAAAGAAAAGAGCGACAGCAGGGAATAAACCCATGTACATTGTTCGCCGCCAAATAACGACTTTGCTGATGCGGTGGGATTCGAATGAAAGCAACGGTTCCTGCGGAAAATAAGCCGCTTTCACCCGGTCTAATTGCTCAAGGTAACAACCTTCGATGGTCATCACCTGGCGTCGGCCACTATTACTGCTGGAAGCATGGCGCAGTTGGAGCTGATAAAAACCAAAGATCTTTTTAAGCGGGTTGGTGCTCCAGCGTAGCAGTTGAATTTTCCGTAAGGGTGCTGATTGTTCCCGGCGATCAAACAATCCCGCGACTCTTTTAAATCCCAGGGTAGTACGGTAAAGGCGTAAGTCGTAATGTTGTAACACGGTTCGTACAAGTGACACAAGAATCGCAGCGATCATGAAAATGATGCCTAAGATCAAAAGAGGGGTTAGATTGAATTGGGTGTCCGTCTGAATGAGATCTCTTATATATTCTTCATCATCTTTTAATAAGTCAGTAGTGTCCTGAAAAAACTGTTTGACCCCAAAAAGAAAAGCAATGATGATACCCGCTGCCCGAAAATGATTCTGACTTATGCCGACTTTCAACAGGTCAAGAGGAGAGAGCTGTAATAGCAATTCGTCGGGTATAGTACTAGTGTCGGGGGACTCGTTGAGTTCAAGAATGTTTTCAGTTTTATCTGAAATTGCTTCTTTTTTATTCCATAATAGCGCGCTTCGCAGCGCTTCGGCGTCTGGTCTTTCCAGCGCATCAATGCTCAGTTCCTGCTTGTCTGAACCAGCAGTATCAATTTCTACACTCACCACATTTAAAGCCTGATGAATGATATTTTGGTTAAAATTGATAGTTTGGATCCGATCAAAGGGGATATTGAGTTTGGTACGTTGGAATAGACCCTTTTCCAGAACAAACTCATCATCGGTAATATGAAAATGAAACCGATAGTAAGCAATGATCGAGCTGATCATGGAAACTATAGTACCCAGCATAGCCAAGCCGAGGATATAAACAACATATTGGCCACGGGGATTAAACAGCCAGATGAGTAGCAAGGGCCAGAGTTGGCGGAGGATCCTACGAAGGAAACGTGCAATGATCAACGCTATAGCCTTAGGAGACTGTAGCGTTGGTTGGCTAAAATCATTCTTCCTCGCTTCCGTCATTCGTCATTGATGTTTGCTGTAACAAAAAGACTTTTAAGCGCTGTGCTGTATCAGGATGGAGTCCCGAAATGGACAGATCGCTGCTACTTCCTCCGGCAGTAAATATTTGAAGCGTACTTAAATTGAGCGCCCGTTGGATCGGACCCTGCTGAATTTCGCAGTGTTGTACGCGTTTGAATGGTATAGCCGTTTCTTTGCGAAAGATCACTCCTTTTTTATGTAGTAAATCTTTTTCCCGTACGGCAAAACCTTCGATCTGATATCCGCGCCAAGCCAGCCATAGAAAGAAGCCTAATAAGCTCGGCCAGCCAATAGCCATTGCTAAAGGCACATACCTGGGTAACTCTACCTCCGGATTCAAATTGAGGAATAACATTACACCACCGACAATGACAAAGAAAATTAATGTACGAATAATGGAGGCTACAAGATAGTTGCGTTCCAGGTTTTCATAACTTAAGGTGGCCACTCGGGGCAGTTGGGAAAGGTCTATTTGAGGGTTTGTGAATATCATATGAAGACCGCTTTGTTTTGGGGGGCGCTTTGTTTGGGGCGCTTTGTATGGGACCGCTGCGCTTTGGGACCTGTTGACGCTAGCGCATTTTCTTCTGTCGGAACCCTTTGCGGTTTTTCATGCCCATCATATGCTTTTGCTGTCCCCGGTTTGAAAATGCCTTCTCAAACTGTTTGATCTGTTCTTTGATCATTGGTTCGGTGACCTTGAGTTTTTTCATCTCATTCACATAGAGTTTCGCTTTTGCCCAGTTATTCCGCGTCGCATAGATATTTGCTAATTGGAGACTGACCATGGCTTTTTCATTGTCGGAAGGCAGTTCAATGCTTCTAGCTTTGTTGAGATGCTCTTCCGCTGCATCATTATCCCGACGTTGTAAGGCAAGGGTACCGTGTAGCATATAATAAAAAGCACGGTTGGTTTTGTACAAAAGTTTTGGTGTCGCTGTTAGCTTCAGTCGTTGCTCGGCCTCCTCAAAGCGCTGTTCCTGAACCATTTGTGCTGCACTTTGTACCGTTCCCAGCAAAAAGTAACCGACCAGCATGGTGATACCAATCAACAGGAAAGGGAAGCCATACCAAAAGCCGTAACCACTCATGGCCATAAAAAGAATACCAAGTCCTAATCCTACCACAATCAGGGCAAATCGGAGATATATATTAATATTGATCATAATCTTAATTATATGAGGGGCTAAATTACGAAAATTTTGGGAAGTCAGAACGCCTGTCGGGAAAGCATTTTTTACTTAGGATCGGGTGGCGGAAGGGAAATCAGCTTTGTTGGCTGGATCGCATCGAATGACTGATCAAGCATTAAACGTCCCATTTATTTAGCATGCCTATTTTCAAAAACCAACTAATTAAGCCCTTATTTCTCCCAAAGCGTATCTACAAAGTACTTCTGCTCGTCCATAAAATGTTGGTTGATCGAAAAACCACTTTCCTGTGCCAGCACTCTAATCTCCTCCAAGCTATATTTTAAGGACAATTCTACTTCGATCGCTTCCCAGGCACTAAACTTAAAATCCCGACCCAAGGCGCCAATATACACAGATTGGTCTTTTTTACTGATCAAAAAACTTTTGGTCTCTCCGGTTACCGGGTTATAAGTCTCCCAATGTTTAAACTGATCCACCTGGAAAGTCGCCTCTAATTCGCGATTCATACGATGTAGTAGGTTGAGGTTAAAATCACGGGTAATACCAGCAGGGTCATTATAAGCATCAAGAATGGTCTGCGGATCTTTTTTTAAATCGATACCCAGTAGCAGTTGGTCACCAGGGTAGAGTAGTTGTTGCAGCTTTTGGAGAAAAACTTTTGCGGCTTTCCGGCTAAAATTTCCAATGTTGGAACCCAGAAATAATACGACTCTTCGTACACCGGACTGATGCGGAATTCTAGCAAGCGCCTTAAAATAATCCCCCTGAACGGGTTCTACCGGTAGTTGGGGCCAGGCTTTCTCCAGATCATGTTCTAATTCTTTTAAAATATTTCCGGAAATATCGATCGGGCGATATTTAAAATCAGCCCTTTGTTCCAGTAATTCCGCCAAGAGAACTTTGGTCTTACTTCCATCACCGGCACCCAGCTCAATCAATTCAAAGGGGCCTTTACTTTTCCACAGGTTGGCCAATTGTGTCTTATGGGTACGGAATACATTAAATTCCGAATCCGTCAGGTAATATTCCGGCATGGCCATAATCTGCTGAAAGAGGACATCTCCTTTAGCATCATAAAAATATTTAGAAGACAAGAATTTTTGCTTTGAAGTTAGTCCTTCAAGAACATCTTTGGCGAAAGTAGTTAGGGTAGTAGGTAGTATTGAAGTAGACATTTTTGGTAGAGGTAATGATGATGATGAATGGAAAATGTTTATTGAGGTTGATAGATAAACCTCGAATCCGCTTTAGCGGAGAGATAAACTGGAGCTTCGCTACAATAAACCATAAACTATTCAAATTGCTCAAATTTTTCGGGATAACTCATAGTAATGTTTTATTTGGCTAAACGTATTCCGGTAAACTGCCACCTTTTATCAGCATGGAAAAAATTGCGATAGGTCGGCCTGATGTGGGAAACGGGTGTCGCCACTGAGCCTCCCCGTAAGACCATCTGGTTAATCATGAATTTGCCGTTGTATTCGCCCAAAGCTCCTTTGAATCTGGGATATCTCGGATAAGGCAGGTAGGCACTGGCTGTCCACTCCCAACAGTCGCCCAGGAATTGCTCATCCACCGCTGCCCGGGGGTGGAAGCTTTGACCTTCGAGGAAACGTTCTTCTGTCGGCTTTTGATTACTGAATAGCCGACAGGCCGCTTCCCATTCAAATTCAGTAGGCAAACGGCAGCCACACCATTGAGCATAAGCATCCGCTTCGTAATAGCTGATATGGGTCACCGGGGCATTGTGATCTACTTTTGTCAATCCTGATAAGGTGAAATGATACCACTCACCTTCCTGAAAAAACCAATATAAGGGGGATTTGCTTTCCAATTGCTTTGCCCATTCCCAGCCTTCCATTAACCAATGTTCGTGTTGATCGTAAGCTCCGGCTTCCATAAATTCCAGATATTCACCATTGGTCACCAAGCGATTGGCAATGGAAAATGTTTCCAGATGGACCAGGTGTGCGGATCGTTCGTTATCCCAACAAAATTCTTCCGATTCATGTCCAATGCGATGAAGCCCTTCGGCTACCTCCAAAAATTCCAGACTCCCTTTTTCCC
>CBDUIU010000246.1:0-6376 GCA_965367335.1 uncultured Saprospiraceae bacterium | reverse complement strand
GATAACGAATATAAGGTAGTCCGCTGTCCGGAGTCGGTCTGTTGCATAAGTGTATACCAGTTTTCCACAAGTGTGCGCGCTGAATGCATAATTGCCGGTTTTGGCCCCAAAATTCCACAAAGTGCTACCTAATGCCCCCGGCACTGAATAAGGGTGTTTCTTACGACCTTTTATATAATACCGGAGGCACAAGAACAAGCTGGAAGTATGAAAACGACAAACATCCCAAAACTTAAGCAACACACCTCTTTCATGATCCGTGGTGTCTGCTGCGGTTTTCTGCTGATCCAATCTTTCCTTGCTTCAGGCCAGGATACGCCCATTCCTGTAGACACCTTATTTGCCGAATTGCAACAGGCAACGGAGCAGGCCATTAGTGAAGTCGACCGTCCCCGCGTAAAAGTATTGGGGCAGGAAATCCTGGAATTAGGAGAGATCCATGACCGGGAAAACATCAAACAATGGGGCGCCTTATATCTGGCAGATGGTATAATTAGAGAAGATCCCAACCGGGCCAAAGGCCTGCTGGAAGGAGCCCTCCATTATTTTAAAATGGAAGACGAGCCTATCGCTATTGGTCGTTGTTACAACCTGTTGGGGAGTGTTTGGAGCAATACCAATCAGATTGAGGAAGGAATCGCTCTCTACCAAAAGGCGCTGGATTATTTCGAAGCGGCGACTACTCCGGGCCAGGCGGCGGCTATGCAACGCAGAATTACAGCGGTACTTTCCAATATCGGCTATGCTTACACCCGCATGAGCCTCTTCGACCGGGCGGCTGATTATTTATTCGACGCCGAAAAACAAGCCCGGGAACTTAAGGATACCGTTCTGATCATAGCTATCGTCAATAGTTTAGGCAATGTTTTTTTTCTGGCCGATCAAATCGATGAAAGCCACACTTATTATCAGATGGCCAATCGACTGGCGCTACAGTACCAGCACTTACCCTCCCTGCAAATTAGTTATACCAGTTTAGGCAATACCTTTTTTATGAAGGAAGAACTGGACAGTGCCCTCTTTTACGTAACCAAATCCGTCAATATCTTACGCGCAGGTAACAATTTAGTATCGCTCTGCATTGCCCTCAGCAACCAGGCTAATGTTTACGGGGCAATGGGAGATTGTGCCAAAGCCGATTCCATCAGCTATGAGGTTTTAAGAATTGCGCAGGAGAAACAAATGTCCCGCTATGAAGCGCTGGCTTATTTCAATATATCAGAGTGCGCTCAGGCGCAGGAGCAATATGATACGGCCATTGCCTACGCCAATTTGAGTTACGACATCATTGAAGGGACCGGAGATCTGAAATTCATTAAAGATATTTTTGCGATCCTCTATCTTTCCTATGAAGGGAAAGAAGATTACGAACAAGCCTTTATAAATCACAAAAAATACAAAGAGATAAGTGATAGTTCCCTCAATGAGAACTCTCTCAACAAGATCCAGGAACTCCAGACCCGCTACGAGAGCGAACGTAAAGAAAGAGAGATTGAACAACTAAATGAGGCCAATCGCATCCAGGAACTGGAATACCGCCAAACCCTCAGTTGGCTGATCATTGGGCTGATCGGGCTGAGTCTGGCCGGAGCCGTCTTCTTTTTTTATAATCGCCAGCGGATACTGCTTTCCAACAATCAAAAATTGGAAATAGAGCAACGATTGCTGCGCTCTCAAATGAATCCGCACTTCATCTTCAATGCCCTGGCTTCTATTCAATCCTTCCTCCTCACGGACGGACAGGCTCAAAAAGGAGCTTATTATCTGACTAAGTTTGCTAAGTTAATGCGGCGGACGCTCGAACACAGCCGGGTGACCTTTGTCCCTTTAGCTGACGAACTGGAGACCCTTGAACACTATCTGGCTATTCAGCAACTGCGGTTCGAAAAACA
The DNA here is from genome assembly GCA_965367335.1 of uncultured Saprospiraceae bacterium. GTDB lineage: Bacteria > Bacteroidota > Bacteroidia > Chitinophagales > Saprospiraceae > CBDUIU01. The sequence goes on along the minus strand of CBDUIU010000246.1, from coordinate 4,484 downwards.
ATTTGATTATGAGATCAAGGTCCATACTCAAATTGATCCGGAAGAAATTTCCTTTCCTCCGATGCTAGTTCAACCGGCCGTAGAAAATGCTATCGAGCATGGCGATCTGGCCCACGTCCCCGCCGGGAAAGTAATTATTGAGGTAGAGCAGCCGGATGACCAACACCTTACAGTTCGGATCCTGGATAATGGGATCGGTCGGGAGTCTGCCAAGAAACAATTGCCCAGCCATAAAGATCATCACTCCCTGGCCACTACCATCATCCGGGAACGTATCGATTTATTGAGAAAAACTTACCATAAAAATATTCAATATCAAATCGAAAATGCCCCCAATGGCGGCACCATCGTCACCTTTAATTTCCCCTTAAAACCTCAATCCTAAAACCATGAAAACCGTTATAATTGACAATGAACCCCACGTGTTGGAAAGTCTTCGGCAGCTCATCAAGCTGTTTTGCCCGGATATCGAAGTGGTCGGCACGGCCAATAGCGTGGCTTCCGGCAAAAAATTGCTTTCCCAGCTTCAGCCAGACCTCGTTTTTCTCGATGTGGAACTGGGCGACGGCAAAGGCATGGATCTCCTGCAGGTGCTCGATGAGCGATCTTTTCAACTGATCTTTATCACAGCTTACGAAAAGTATGCGGTGGATGCGTTCCGGTTCAGTGCCATTGAATTTCTGCTCAAACCTATTGATCCGGATGATCTGGTCCAGGCGGTTACCAAGGCTCAGGAACAAATGGATGCCCTTTCCTGGCAGTTGAAATTATCCGTACTGATGGAAAATTATCAACGGGTTTCCCACCAGGAACGCCGGATGGTAGTGAATGATAAGGAAAGCATCCACATAATTAGTATCAAAGAGGTGCTATACGGGGAAGCTTCTGGTGGATACACCTTCCTTTTTCTGAAAGATGGCCGCAAGATCCTCGCCTCTAAAAACCTAAAGTATTTCGAAGAATTGCTCCTTGCCTGTGGTTTTCACCGGGTGCATCATTCTTTTTTGGTCAACCTACAACACATCATCCGCTACGACCGCTCTGATTGTCTCCTGGAGCTGAAAAGCGGCGCTACGGTACCGGTCTCTAATCGTAAAAAAGAAGCCCTGACGGAAGCCTTGAATAATCAGATGCTTTTGTGAGGGAGAAAGTGGAAAGGTAGAAAAATGGAAAGGTTTCCAGACACCCTACCTTTCCACTTATGCACTTTTCTACCTATTTAAGCGGATTAAGTCATCATTAAGTGGTCAATAAGCAGCATTTAAGTGCGGATTAATTCCGGGGGGCCATCTTTGCCTCAGTTCTTGTCGCTCGTTTTCATCAACCCCATTTTAACAAGCGCTTGCTGCATTCCCTTCAGGCAAGAACCGGCATGCAGGAAGCTACCCAAAATTCCAAAATCATGACCATTGAAAATGGATTTCCGACCACTTTTTACAACATCACCGGTAATGTACATCTGCACGAAGGCGGAACCTTACCCCCGGATCTTCCAGCCGTAACCCCTCCGGTAAATATTATCAACACCGGCCAGGATCTGTTCGTCCACTTCGTTTGGACAGAAAGTGGTTCTTTGGCCAATTCTTTTGCCGGTTGGAGTTTCGAATGTCGCGTATTTTTTGAGCTTATGGGAAGCGGAGAGGTTGGTTCCAACCCCGCACCTGTAAACGTGGCCTTCAACACTACTACTAACAATTACAATGCCGTGATCACTATTCCGGATGGTACGCTGGCCACAGGAGCTTACAAAGTGATCGCAACCATCGTTATGCACGACCCGGGTGGAAACCCAACGCCACTGGCCGCTTACGAAGAAGTTGGCATCCTGCAAGTGTACGGATAGACCGCTGAAGATGCAGCCATTAGGCAATGATCTAAAACTCGTCATTAACGAGTAGGAATGGCTGCCCCTACAGGACTACCACTAATCAGACGATAACCCCCGTGAACGTTTCAAAAGCAGGGAGCTGTTTCGGCAGCTCCTTTGCTTATTTTTGGGGTCAGCTAATCGGTAAATGTATTGACCTATGAACTTAGAGGCAAAGAATTTCCACCCCCTGAATCCCCCGCCAGTCGGGACAGTACTGCTTACTGGCAACTTAGCTTAATTAGAAGACGCGGCCTCTAAGTTTATCCTTTGCCCCTGATGTCGTGCAGTATGTAATACCTCTTGTTTCCCGGCACGATCCAGTTTCAAAGCACCCGTTTTCCAATTCATCCGGCGCAGAAAATCACATGCTGTACATTGCAGTATGATCCATTCTCCTTCCTGCCAGGTCCGGCAGGTATGTTTTTCCAAATCACCCTGGTTAAAATCAAAAGAAGCGGCCATTTTAACAATTTTTCTGGTTAAACCTCCCAGTATTGGTAGGTAAAATTGCTCCATAAGGTAGGCATTTTTCTTTAATTTTGTTGAAAATCACACCCATACTACAGCCACTATCTGCCCATTCGCAAGCGACCTAAAGTTCGTTCCAAGCCTGAAATCATTAAGGAAACAAAAAACATGCAGACCCCAGTTAAATGGTGGAACAAGTGGTGGGATCACTTTTTCCAGAGCCCAAAACCGAAAGTCCGGGAACAAGCCCCGGACCCCACAACGCCCAAGCAACTCCCGGTATTCGATCTGCGCATCCAGCTTTTGGGTAGCGTAAAATGGTATACTTCCCAACGAGAGATCCCGGAAATGACGAGTTCGCAAAATACCTTATTGCTGGCCTATTTTGCCCAGCATGCCGGTCAGAAGATCCGCAGGGACGAACTGATCGGTAAGTTCTGGCCGGAGGTTCATCAGGAATCAGCCCGAAACTCCCTCAATGTCGCACTCTGTCATATCCGGCGGCATTTTCGGGAACACCTGCACCCGGAAGAACAGATCATTATTTACCAGCGGGGCTGTTATCGCCTCAACCCAGCCTGGGTAATTCAAACCGATGTACAGCGATTTGAACAATACCTCCTGCAAGCCCGGCATCTGGCCGCCAAACAGGATAGCAGCGGTGCTTTTAAATGTTATCGCAAAGCCACTCAGCTCTACCAGGGTGATTTCCTCGATGCTTTTCCCTATGAAGAGTGGACCACAGGCATCCGGGATCGGCTACAAGAGACTTACCTGCAGGCACTGGACGAATTCGGCCAGCTATACCTGCAAAAAGCCGAGCACCAACCAGCCCAGATGCTATTCCGGAAAATGCTACAATACGATGCCTGCCTGGAACGGGCTCACCAATGGCTGATGTGGTGTTATGCCAGAGAAGGTCAACGGGATCAAGCTATCCGGCAGTACCGCAAATGTCAAAGCCTGCTGCGGGAAGAATTCGGACTGGAACCATCCGTCAAAACACAGCATTTGTATCAATGTATACTTCGGGGGGAGACTTTGCAATTGGCTTGTCTTTCCAGAGCTTAATCTGGTTAAAGGTTTTACCTGACAGATAATTTCTTTGTTAATGCTGTAACTCCGGCCAGTGTGAAGGAGCTTTTGCAGGAAATAAACTATAAAATAGTTGGTAAACTGTATTTTTGTCGGTCCATTTCCTAGTATAAGCAGCCGTTGGAGTGTGTCGTCTTGAAATTTGACGTTAAATTACTGCCAATACCACTGACTACCTTCATACGGGCTAACTGACTAAATTTATTAGCAAACCGGGGAACCTTTAGGGCGTTTTGCTAGTAATAAGCTAAACTATTCAACTAACTGAAAATACGGAGTCATGCAAACGGATACACTAGCGGACCTGGACCAACAGATCAGCGATCAACTAAAAAAGGTACGGGTTGCCGTTCGAAAAATGGTCGCCTTGGGTGATCAGGAGATCAATGCCATTTTGAACGAACTGGCTGATCTTACGTTGGAAAACATTCCTTTCCTCCTGGAAGAAAACCAGAAAGATCTGGAACGGATGGATCCGCAAGATCCCAAATACGACCGTCTATTACTCAATCCGAAGCGCCTGGAAGGCATTGCTGCTGATCTTCGTAAAGTAGCCGAACTCCCCTCTCCAATTGGGAAGATATTGGAAGAAAGAACGCTTCCAAACGGACTGGAGCTGTCCCGGACCTCCGTTCCCATGGGCGTGATCGGTATCGTTTTTGAATCCCGACCCAATGTCACTTTCGACGTTTTTGCCCTTTGTCTCAAATCCGGTAATGCCAGTGTGTTAAAAGGTAGCCGGGATGCTCACTATTCCAATCTGGCCATTGTAAGTTTAATTCATCAGGTACTGGAAACGCGTGGATTAGCAGACAGCTGTTATCTGGCGCCTAGCCAGCGCGAAGCCCTGGGCCATATTCTGCAGGCCGTGGAATATGTCGACCTCATCATTCCGCGTGGCAGTCAGGGACTGATCAATTTTGTACGGGCCAATGCCAAAGTACCGGTGATTGAAACCGGGGCGGGCATCGTCCACACGTATTTTGACGCCAGTGCCGATCTCGCCAAAGGCAAAGCCATTGTAACCAATGCAAAATCCCGGCGCGTAAGT
>CBDUIU010000245.1:0-6392 GCA_965367335.1 uncultured Saprospiraceae bacterium | reverse complement strand
ACCATGGCTTGGAGGCGTTCTGCATTAGGGACTTCGGCCATTTCCGTAATCGCTTGTTCCGAAATAGCGTACTTTGCTTTAGTAAATCCATAAGAACACAAACCTAAACTCAAAATGATCCAAACCATGCCCCAAACAATCATCGGTCGTCTTCCAACTTTATCTACGATCATTAGAGAAAAAACTGTAAAAACAACACTCGTCAACCCTATCCAGATGGCTTGCATAAATGCGGCATCGGTACCAAAGCCAATTTGTTCAATCACCGTGGGTGCATAAAATAAAATTGCATTGATACCGGTAGATTGTTGCGCAATGGCAATGGTAATCGCAATGATAAAAATGATGCGCATGGGTTTACTGAAAATTTCTTTTAATTGGGAGCCGATCGAAAGGTCATCAGTACTTTGTTCAAGACTGGTTTGCATTTCTTCAATGTGCTGCTGAATTTCTTGACTGGGCAATAGTTTCAATAAAGCAATTCTTGCTTCTTCCACTCTTCCTTTATACACAAGCCAGGATGGACTTTTAGGAATGAGAAAAAGCAAGCCAAACCAAATTAGCGCAAAAAGGATTTCAGAGCCCAACATCCAACGCCAGGTATTTTCTTTTAACCCTATACTATCTATCCAGGCAGCATCCGAACTCGTTAGTTGTAAGATTAAATAATTGATGAAATAGGCAGCGGATAAACCAACGACAATATTAATTTGGGTCATAGACACCAGCTTGCCCCGCAATTGGGGAGGCGCAATTTCACCAATGTACATAGAGGCCAGGGTTATAGAACTAAATGCCAAGCCTCCTAAAAAACGAGCAGCTACCAAAGTCCAAAAAGAAGGCGCAAAAGCGGATGAAACTGCGGAGATCAAATAGAGCGCAGCGATAATTTGTAAGGTCTTTTTTCGACCTAAGGCATTACTAGCCCATCCAGCTAAAGGTAAAGCCAGGAATACGCCTAAGCCAGGAGCACTCACAACCGTTCCCAACTCTAAATCGGTCAGGCCAAATTCTTGAACCAAATATTTGACCGTTCCTGAAATTAAGGCAGCATCAAGACCGAAAACAAATCCTCCAATGGCGACGATTGTGGCGTAAGTAAATGCGTTTCTTTGGTAATTGCTCATCATTATGTTTTTAAGAAAACTTACATATCAATTTTTCGAACAGCTATATCATCAATAAAAAATTTCGCAGCTTTTATCTCGGGCACGTCTTCTTTACGAACTTCAATTTTAAATTGATCATTAGAACTAGATGCACTTGGTCGAGAAATTTTCTTTTCTATGGTGATCCATTTGTTTCGCTCTAATCCGCTAAGGTCAATCGGTATTTCCATTTTCGGATTTTCAAAAGATAAATACACTTTTTTAACATCACGGCCTTGTTTTTTGAAAACTTTCAGCGATAACAGGTATTCTCCCGCAGGAATATTCACCGCTCCTTCAGGTGATAGTGCCACCACTTTTTCCGTCTCTAATTTCTCATTTTTTCCAAATCCTGCAAACTCTAAACTGTTCACTCCTGTTGCATAATCCCCTTCATTGATAACAAAGTATTTTGCTGAAGCCGTATCAATTAACCAGAATTTTTGATAATCGTCAGGAACAGAACTCTCAGGCAGTAGGGTCAAAGGTTTGGGGTTCTCTTCGTATAAAATCGGTCCTTCAAAACCATAGAACTGAGGAGCAAGAAGGTTGTTATCTGGTTTTTGCCAGACACGCATGTATTCGATTTCAAAATCTGCCGGGAGCTCTTCTTTATGTGGTACACCAAGCCATTTGAATACTTCAGAATCCAGCCAGATTTCCATTGGATTATTCAATACCCAGTCTATCCCCAATTCATCTTGCGTGACTTCGTAGGTTAATTTTCCATCCCTATAAACTTTTAAATAATCTTTGCCCCACTCCGCCCCATAGATATGAAATTCATCGGCTGTCCGATAGGGTACTGTTTCATCGTATCCAAATGCTTTGGTTGGCCTTACCGCCGGAGGGCTCCAGTCGTGTACTGCCGTACGAACCGTATTTTCTTTAATAGTGCCATCAATTTTTGGATTCCCCACTTGTTCATAAATATCCAGTTCCTGTTCATAACCAATGGCCCAAAAAGCTCCGGTCATGTTGGATTTGCCTACCTTGGATTTGACTTCCATATAGCCGTATAAAAATCGCTTGTTGGTAATCACTCCGGCCGTGGTAATGGGTAATGGTTTTCCTTCAAAGACACCATATGCATCATTATTGCTGCCATCGGCATAGTTCTCATTGGCGAAATTAAAATCCGGCTCCCATTGCGTTCTAATCTTTAATTTTCCATCTTCGAGAATTGCGTTGTGGGGAGCAAATTGAGAAGGAGCCCGGCCCTTCCAAATGTAATAATCGCCGTTCTGGCCTTCAATGAACCATTTCTTTTTATCTAGCTCCGTACCTTCAAACTCATCACTTATTTCTTCATTAAGTACCCAGCCTCCTGTATTCATCGGGTCTGATGCCGGGAGGGGTTGGGACTTCGCAACGCTGGTTTTGACTTGAGCAATTGCCTTTTCTCCACACCCACTTAGGCCAACTAAACCGATTCCCAGGAAAAGGAAAAAAGTAAATTTTATAATTTGTTTTTTCATGATATTAATTTTACTAAATGAATGATCTGTGTTATTGCGTCAATTACTTATTTTTTCAATCCATGATTTTAATTCGTTCCACTTTTCCTACTAAAAATAAATAGGAACAAAATCCTAAAAACGCTAATGCGCCGATGTAAAACAAAGCGGGTTTGAAATCTCCGTCTTTAGCTAAATATCCAATCACAACAGGTGTGACCGCTGCTGATAAGCCTCCTATGAAATTAAATACGCCACCGATTAAGCCGATTAATCGTTTGGGTGCCAAAAGGGAAACAAATACCCAGGTAATGGAAGCCAGGCCATTTCCGAAAAAAGCTAGAGAAAGAAAGAAAATAATCAGCGTAGTATTATCCGTATAGTTTGCTCCGATGATAGAAAGCGATAAGAGCATACCGACCAGCACCGGAGCTTTTCTGGCAAATTCATTAGAATACTGCTTTCTTACTAAGGCATCGGAAGTGAACCCTGACAACAAGACGCCTACAAATGCAGCCAAAAAAGGTAGAGAAGCTAAAAATCCGGATTTGATAAAATCAAGGCCTCGGTATTCTACCAGATAAGTGGGAAACCAGGTGAGGAAAAATATGAATAAAGAGCCCAGACAGAATTGGCCTAAATATACCCCCCAAAGCTTTCGGTAAGCAAAAGCGGTCCGTAAATCTTCCCAGGTAAATTTTCTTTCCTCTTTTTCGATCGTGATATGATTCACCAAGCCACCACCTGCTTTAATGTAATCCAATTCCTGCTGACTAACCGAAGCATGATCTTGAGGGTCTCGGTAGAATATATACCAGATTAATGCCCAGACAAACCCAATTAGTCCTGATACTATGAATAGTCCCCGCCAACCCATGTAATTTTGAATTAGGATCAATGCAGGCGTTAAAAAAGCCAAACCAATAAATTGACCCGAAGTATAAACGGCAATGGCAGAGGCTCTTTCTTTTTCTGGGAACCAACTCGTTACAATTTTATTGTTACAGGGGTAGGATGGCGCTTCAAAAGCACCGATGGCAACCCTGCAGCCAATTAGTGCAGTAATAGAACTGACAAACCCTTGTATAAATGTTGCGATTGACCAGAGTACTAAAATTACAGGATATAAAATTCTTGGGCGAACATAATCAACGATTATTCCTCCAGGAATTTGCAGGGATGAATAGGTCCAGGCAAATGCTGAAAAGATCAAGCCCATTTGTACTTTTGTTAAAGCTAACTCATTACTGATAGCAGTAGCTGCGACAGAGATATTACTTCTGTCCATGTAGTTGATCACAACGGTGATGAACACCAGTAGAAGGATGTTGTACCGTTTTGTCGTTGATTTTTTTGAGATTGCTATCTCCATAATTTAAGATATTGGCGTTGGTTTACCATTCTGTTACTGAGCCATCTTCGTTTCGCCAAATCGGATTTTTCCAATCGTGTCCAATTGCTGCGGCTGCCCTTACTTTTTCTTCATCTACTTCTATTCCAAGGCCAGGAGCAATTGGGCGTGATACATAACCATCCTTCAAGCCAAACACTTCCGGATCTTTTAAATAATTCGTCAAGTCAATTTCTTCATCGTAGTGAATGCCTAGACTAGTTTCTTGTATCAAAGCATTAATACAGGAAAAATCAACTTGTAAGGCAGCAGCCAGGGAAATGGGTCCTAATGGACAATGCGGTGCAATGGCCACATCATATGCTTCTGCCATTGTTGCAATTCTTTTCACTTCAGAAATCCCACCTGCATGACTTAAATCAGGCTGAACAATATCCACCAAGCCTTCCTGAATTATTTTTTTAAAATCCCAGCGCGAGTACATGCGTTCTCCCGTAGCAATGGGTATCGAAGTGAAGGATCGAAGACTTGCCAACGCTTCATTATTTTCAGATAACACTGCTTCTTCTAAAAAATAAGGTTGATAGGGTTCTAAAGCTTTTGCCATCATTTTTACCATCCCCTTATGCACCCGCCCATGAAAGTCGACGCCAATAGGGTATTTGTCGCCAATGGCATTTCTAACTGCGGCTAGTCGTTCGGCGGCTGCATTTACTTTGTAGGGGGCATCAATCCATTCTAACTCATCATTCACCACCATTTTTACCGCGGTAAAACCATTTGCTATTCTATCCTTTGCTGCTTGCGATAGCGCATCAGGAGTGTCGCCATGTACCCAGCCGTAGATTTTCATCTTGTCCCGAACGGCTCCTCCCAGCAATTCATAGATGGGTACACCTAAGGCTTTTCCTTTAATATCCCACAGCGCCTGGTCAACACCTGATAAAGCACTCATTAGCACGGGGCCTCCCCGGTAAAATCCTCCTCGGTAGATCATCTGCCAGAAGTCCTCAATCTTATGGGCTGAATGTCCAATTAGCATGGGAAGTAGTTCGCGAATGGCTGTTTCGACGGTAGCAGCTCTTCCTTCGACCACAGGTTCACCCCAGCCTGTAAGACCATTTTGGGTAGTAATTTTTACGAATAGCCAGCGTGGCGGAACCTTGAATAATTCTACCTTAGCGACGTCCATACCTGTTGCTGTTCGTTTCATTTTATTTTATTTACATGAACAAAGAGAGGCCCTGTAGCCAGGCGTTCAATTTTTAAATAAACATGGAAATTACCTGCCCCTGCAGGAAGGTTGATCTTGCTAAAAACTAATTTTGTTTGGCCTTTTTTAACAGGCAGCTGATGGTGCACCTCATTATATTTTAAATGAGCTACTCCGTCGCTTTTTATCTCTGGCAGGTCAAGTGTAATTTCATAGGTGCCCCCTTCGGTCTTTACTCGCCAATAGCCCAATTGGTTATCTTCAATCACACGTGGGCCACCATAATCAAAGCGGGAAATCACACGTGGTCCGCCCCAATCAAAACGAGACAAGCTTACCTGAAGCTGAGCTTCACTTCCTAAGTGAATTCTTTGCACCCCTTTGGCATCACGTTCTTCCGTCACTTCGTCAAACCAATCTTCGTATTTTGCTAATAGAGCTTCAACAATATCCGGATGCTTGTCGGCTAGGTTAATGCGTTCGCTGGGATCATTTTCCACATCGTATAGTTCAAGATTTTTCAAGACATTTGTTAAGACATGATCCGTCGGTTGATGGACGATACCATGGGGGAAATCATGAGGGCTGACCAATTTGTACTTTTGTGTGCGTGCGGCAAAGTGCATGTATTTAAAAGGAGTAGGGCCATAGTGCATTTGCATAAAAAAAACACGGTCATCCAAATCAACTGGCTGTTCTTTCCAAAGGGGTAACAGCGATTGACCATCTATTTTTACCTCTTCAGGAGGTGTGATATTACAGGCATCTAGAAGTGTGGGTAGTACATCGATGATGGCCCCCATTGTATTTGTTTGTTTGCCTTTAGTTAAGTGCTTTGGCCATCGGACATAAAAGGGAACACGTGTGCCGCATTCATAAACACTCGTTTTTGTTCCACGTAAATTGGCTACCCAGCGTCCTGGATAAACATCGTTTTTAGATCGCCGATGTCTAGGCCCATTGTCTGATAAGAAAATGACAATGGTATTTTCTTCAATGCCCAATTCTTTCAGCTTTGCTAGTACTCTTCCTACGTTGGTATCAATATTATCAATCATGCCGTAGGTTAGGGCATTATCTTCATGTAAGCCCAATTTTCTATATGGTGCTGCTTTGTGATCGGGCACTTGTAGTGGAAAATGCGGAAGGTTAGTCGCTAAATAGGCAAAAAAGGGTTGCTCACTATTGGTGCTGATGAAGTCCAAAGCAGCATCCGTGAAAAT